>JALAHE010000025.1 GCA_022712075.1 Galactobacter sp. | reverse complement strand
CGCCGGAGGAGGTCGAGGCCCGCCACCGCGCCAAGGGCGAGGACCCCAAGCTCGGCTACGACAACTTCGATCGCGACCTCACCGAGGAGCAGAAGGCTGCCTTCCGCGCCGAGGGCCGCGTCCCGGTGCTGCGCCTGCGCATGCCCGACGAGGACATCACCTTCAACGACCTGGTGCGCGGCGAGATCACCTTCCCCGTGGGCTCGGTCCCGGACTACGTGGTGGTGCGCGGCAACGGCAAGCCGCTGTACACGCTCGTGAACCCGGTCGATGACGCCCTCATGGGGATCACCCACGTGCTGCGCGGCGAGGACCTGCTTTCCTCGACCCCGCGCCAGGTGGCCCTCTACAAGGCCCTGATCGAGATCGGCGTTGCCGAGTTCCTTCCCCTGTTCGGCCACCTGCCGTACGTCATGGGCGAGGGCAACAAGAAGCTCTCGAAGCGCGATCCCGAGTCGAGCCTGTTCAACCTGCGCGACATGGGCTTCATCAAGGAGGGCCTGGACAACTACCTGGCCCTGCTCGGCTGGTCGCTCTCCGCCGACGAGGACATCTTCACCCTCGAGGAGATGGTGGAGCACTTCGACATCAAGGACGTGCTCGGCAACCCCGCCAAGTTCGACCTGAAGAAGGCCGAGTCCATCAACGGCACGCACATCCGCCGCCTGGCCCCCGAGGTCTTCCGCGAGCGCACCGTCACGTACCTGCGCGCCGCGGGGCTCGTGGGGGAGGAGCTGACCGAGCGCCAGGCCGAGGTCCTCACCGCCGCGGCACCCCTGGTGCAGGAGCGCGTCCAGCTGCTCGGCGAGGTGCCGGAGCTGCTGCGCTTCCTCTTCACCGAGGACGCCGACCTGACGGTCTCCGAGGACGCCCTCAAGAAGCTCCCGGAGAACCTGGCCGAGGTCGTTGACGCCGCGATCGCCGCGCTCGAGAACACCGAGGACTTCACCACCGAGAACATCGAGGCGGCCCTGCGCGCCGCGCTGATCGACGGGCTCGGCCTCAAGCCGCGCCTGGCCTTCGGCCCCGTGCGCTCGGCGGTCACCGGCCACCGCATCTCCCCGCCGCTCTTCGAGTCGCTGGAGATCCTTGGCAAGGAGTCTTCCCTCACGCGACTGCGCGCCTTCCGCGCCAACCATGCCTGAGCAGGGCCTTCACCCGACGGCGCCGGTCACGACCGGCGCCGTCGGCGTCTTGTTCGACCTGGACGACACCCTCGTCGACCTGCGCACCGCCATGCGCGAGGCCCTGCTCAGCGCGGCGGCGCCCGAGCTGCACGGCCTGAGCGAGGCCGAGCTCGGTGCCTTTGCCGAGCACTTCTCCATCGATGCGGCCGGCTACTACGACGCCTACGTGCGCGGCGAACTCGACTTCGCCACGCAGCGCCACTTGCGCCTGGGGGAGGCCCTCGCGGTCTTCGGCCGCGAGCCGGCCCAGGACGTCGCCACGTTCTCCGCCGCCTTCGAGGAGGCGGTGGTGCGCGGTTGGCGCGCCTTCGACGATGTGCTCCCCGTGCTCGATGCGCTCGACGAGCTCGGCGTCCCGTACGGGGTCGTCACCAACAACGTCGAGGCCTACCAGCGCACCAAGCTTGCCAAGAGCGGGCTCGCCCGCATCGAGGTGGTCATCGGTTCAGACACGGCCGGCGCCCCGAAGCCGGACCCGCGTTCGTACCTGGCCGGCGTTGCGGCGCTTGGCACCGACCCCGCCACCACGCTGATGGTGGGGGACAACCCGGGTCACGACGTGGCGGGCGCCAAGGCGGCCGGGCTTCCGGCGCTCCTGGTGGATCGCTGGGGCAGGCATCCGGAGCACGACGGCGCGCCGGGGCTGGGTGCGGCCCTCGCCTGGGCGCGGGCCCAGCTGGCCTAGCCTTCGGCCCGATTTGGAGGCTCCGGAGAGTTCCGGTAAAGTAGTGGCTTGTCCACCGGCCCTTCGGCCCGGTGGTAAGCCATTGGGATATGGTGTAATTGGCAACACTACGGTTTCTGGTACCGTCATTCTAGGTTCGAGTCCTGGTATCCCAGCGAGATCACTTTGATCTTGTGATAAATGCAGTTTCGACTGCCATATCGCGTCCGGCCCCATCGTATAGCGGCCTAGTACGTCGCCCTCTCACGGCGGTAACGCGGGTTCAAATCCCGCTGGGGTCACGAAAAGCAAGGGACCGGTCCACTATGGACCGGTCCCTTGCGCATTTCTGACGTGCCCCGATCCGGCGGGCGCGCCTCCATTCGATCGCCCGATCATCCACGGGTCCGATCATCCGAGGGAAGGAGTGGCCATGAGCAGCACGTCTTCCGCCCCGCTCACCGTGGCGGACGTCTCCGAGGCCCATCTCGTCGAGCTTCTGCACGCCGCCCTGCCGACGCGGCCGGCCGAGGCGGTTTCGCTTGGCATCGGCGACGACGCGGCGGTGCTCGCCCCGAGCACCGGCAGCAGCGTGGCGACGGTCGACGCGGCCGTCGAGGGGGAGGACTTCCTCTCCCAGTGGCCGAGCGGCTACGCCACGACCGGCTGGGACGTCGGGTTCAAAAGCTGCGCCCAGAACCTCTCCGACGTGAATGCCATGGGCGCCGTGGCGACGACCGCCCTGCTCGTGCTGGCCCTGCCCTCGGACACCCAACTGGCTTGGGTCCGGGACTACGCCGCCGGCTTCTCCGCGGCCGCCGAGCAGCTCGGCGCCGGGCGCCTGCGCGTGGTGGGCGGCGACCTCTCCGGCACCCGCACGCTGACGGTCAGCGTGAGCATGAGCGGCGAGCTGGCCGGCGCCCCGTTGCTACGTTCGGGCGCCAGCGCGGGGGACACCGTGGTGGTGATCGGGGAAACGCTCGGCCGCGCCGACGTGGCTCTGGGACTGCTCGCCTCGAGCCGCCCCGCGGACCGCGTGGAGGGCTGGGGCGCGCAGGAGCGGACCGTGGCGCGGGCCCTCTTCGAGCCCCGCCCACCGCTGGCGGCCGGGCCGGCTCTTGTCGGTGTGGCCACGGCAGCCATGGACATTTCGGACGGCTTGGTGCGCGACGGCGCGCGGCTGGCCCGCGCCTCCGGCGTGGCTCTGGAGCTCGACCCCTTGGCCTTGCGGGCCGAGCTTGACGCCCTCGAGGCGTGGGCCAGTCGGCACGCCACGCGCGGCGTCGACCACGTCCTCTATGGCGGGGAGGATCACCTGCTGCTCGCGACGCTCCCCGAGGGTGTCCAGCTCCCGGTCGGCGCGCGCAGGATCGGCCGCGTGCTCCCGGGGGCCGGGATCACGCTGGGCGGCGAGGCGCTGGACGAGCGCAAGGGCTTCGACCACTTCGCCTGACGGCGGACCGGTGGCGCGCCTAACGAAGAAGGCGGAACTGCCGAGGCGGCATCAGCCGCGCAGCGCGGAGGAGAGCTGGGCCGCAACGCGGCAGATCGCCTCGGCGTGCAGCTTGCCCGGGTGACGCGAGAGGCGCTCGATGGGACCAGACATCGACAGCGCGGCGATGACGCGGCCGGACGGGCCGCGGACCGGGGCGGAGACCGAGGCGACCCCCGGCTCACGCTCGCCGAGCGACTGAGCCCACCCACGCCGTCGAACACCTGCCAGCACCGTGGCCGTGAAGCGGGCGCCCTCCAGGCCATCCACGAGGCGGCCATGGTCCTCCCAGGCCAGGAGCACCTGGGCGGCCGAGCCGGCCTTCATCGACAGCTGGGTGCCCACGGGGATGGTGTCCCGCAGGCCAACCGGGCGCTCGGCGGAGGCGACACACACTCGGTGCTCGCCCTGGCGGCGGAAGACCTGGGTGCTCTCGCCAGTGAGATCGCGCAGGTGAAGCAGTAGGGGGCCGGCTGCCGCGACGAGGCGATCCTCGCCCGCCGCGGAGGAGAGCTCCACGAGTCGCGGGCCGAGCATGAAGCGGCCGTGGACGTCCTTGGCCAGTAGGCGGTGGTGCACGAGGGCCTGGGCCAGGCGGTGCACCGTGGGCCGGGCCAGGTGCGTGGTCTCCACGAGCTGTGCGAGCGAGGCCGGGCCGGCCTCGAGAGCGTCCAGCACTTCCGCGGCCTTGTCGATGACGCCTACTCCACTTGGGTTGTCCATGAGAGCAAGCCTCCCATCTCAAATAGTAAGATGCAAGACCGCATTCTGGACGTTCCTCGTCCCGCTCTGTGAAAATTGAGGCATCAACACCCGAGCTTCTCTGGAGGATGAGATGACGACGACGTCGCGGCCGCGCACGCTGGCCGAGAAGGTCTGGGATGACCACGTGGTCACCCGCGGTGAGGGCGAGGGCGCCCAGCGTCGCCCCGATCTGCTCTACATCGACCTTCACCTCCTCCACGAGGTGACGTCGCCGCAGGCCTTCGAGGGCCTTCGCCTCGCCGGGCGCCAGCTGCGCCGCCCCGATCTGACGATCGCCACCGAGGATCACAACACCCCCACGCTGGAGATCGACAAGCCGATCGCCGACCCGATCAGCGCCAAGCAGATCCAGACCCTGCGCAACAACTGCGAGGAGTTTGGGGTGCGCCTGCACTCGCTGGGGGACCGCGAGCAGGGCATTGTCCACGTGGTCGGCCCGCAGCTGGGTCTGACCCAGCCCGGCATGACGATCGTGTGCGGCGACTCCCACACCTCCACGCACGGCGCGTTCGGTGCCCTGGCCTTCGGCATCGGGACGTCCGAGGTGGAGCACGTCATGGCCACCCAGACGCTGCCGCTGAAGCCCATCAAGACCATGACGATCAACGTCGACGGCACGCTGCGCCCCGGCGTGAGCTCCAAGGACATCATTCTGGCCGTCATCGCCAAGATCGGCACGGGCGGCGGCCAGGGCTACGTCCTGGAATACCGCGGCTCCGCGATCCGCGCGCTCTCCATGGAGGCGCGCATGACGATCTGCAACATGTCCATCGAGGCCGGCGCCCGCGCCGGCATGGTGGCCCCGGACGACACGACCTTCGAGTTCATCAAGGGCCGCGCCCACGCCCCCGAGGGCGCCGACTGGGACGCCGCCGTGGAGTACTGGCGCTCCCTGGGCACCGATGAGGGTGCCACGTTCGACGCCGAGGTGTTCCTCGACGCCGACGAGCTCGAGCCCTTCGTCACGTGGGGCACGAACCCGGGCCAGGGCGTCTCGCTGTCCCAGACCGTCCCTAACCCGGACGAGATCGCGGATGAGAACGAGGCCGCCAACGCCCGCAAGGCGCTCGACTACATGGGCCTCACGGCCGGCACGCCCATGAAGGACATCCGCGTCGACACGGTGTTCCTTGGTTCTTGCACGAACTCCCGCATGGAGGACCTGCGCGCCGCCGCCGACATCATCCGCGGCCGCGAGAAGGACCCGGAGGTTCGCATGATCGTGGTCCCGGGCTCGGCCCGCGTGCGCCTCGAGGCCGAGGCCGAGGGCCTCGACAAGGTCTTCAAGGACTTCGGCGCCGAGTGGCGCTTCGCCGGCTGCTCCATGTGCCTCGGCATGAACCCGGACCAGCTGGCCCCGGGGGAGCGCTGCGCCTCCACGTCCAACCGCAACTTCGAGGGACGCCAGGGCAAGGGTGGCCGCACCCACCTCGTCTCGCCCGTCGTGGCGGCGGCCACCGCCGTGCGCGGCACGCTGTCCTCGCCCTCCGACCTGCCCGTCGCCGTCGCCTGAGCTCGGACAAGATCAAGGAAGAAAGATCATGGAGAAGTTCACTACCCACACGGGCATCGGCGTCCCGCTGCACGCCTCGAACATCGACACCGACCAGATCATCCCGGCGGTCTACCTGAAGCGCATCACCAAGACGGGCTTCGACGACGCGCTCTTTGCCAACTGGCGCCAGGACCCGGAGTTCATCCTCAACCAGGAGCCGTTCAACCGCGGCTCGGTGCTCGTGGCCGGCCCCGATTTCGGCACCGGCTCCTCGCGTGAGCACGCCGTGTGGGCGCTGCGCGACTACGGCTTCAAGGCCGTGATCTCCTCGCGCTTCGCCGACATCTTCCGAGGCAACTCCGGCAAGCAGGGCCTCGTCGCCGCGCAGGTGGATCAGGGTGACGTCGAGCTCATCTGGAAGGAGCTGGATAACAACGCTGGCGCCGAGGTGACGGTGGATCTCCCGTCCCAGACCGTCTCCGTCGGCGCCCTGACCGTGCCCTTTGCTATCGATCCGGATACGAAGTGGCGCCTGACCGAGGGCCTCGACGACATCGACCTGACCCTGCGCAAGCAGGAGGAGATCGCGGAATACGAGGCGGCCCGTCCGGGTTTCAAACCGAAGACCCTTCCCGCCCGGTCCTGATTTCGCCGCGCCGTGCCCCGGCCCGTCAGGGGACCGGGGCACGGTGCTGGGTATGATGAACCAGCCCCTGGGAAGACCCTCGGGCGGCAGACGAACGCGAGGTGTTTTCGAGCGTGTTGAACAAGGTGCTGACCATCAACGGCGGCCGTCCCCTGTCCGGATCCGTGAAGGTCCGCGGGGCTAAGAACCTCGTGCCGAAGGCCATGGTGGCCTCCCTGCTCGGCGACGGCCCGTCCGTCCTCCGCAACGTCCCGGAGATTAAGGACGTCGAGGTCGTCACCGGCCTCCTCGAACTGCACGGCGTCACCGTCGTGAAGGACCCCGAAACGGGCGACCTCACGCTTGACCCGAGCGGCGCCAAGAGCGCCAACTCCAAGGAGATCGACGCCTTCGCCGGCGACTCCCGCATCCCGATCCTCTTCTGCGGACCGCTCATGCACACGATCGGCGAGGCCTTCATCCCCGATCTGGGTGGCTGCCGCATCGGCGATCGCCCCATCGACTACCACCTGGCCGTCCTGCGCAACTTCGGCGCCATCGTGGACAAGGCCTCCAACGGCATCACCATCTCCGCCCGCGAGGGCCTGCGTGGCGCCAAGGTGGAGCTCCCGTACCCGAGCGTTGGAGCCACCGAGCAGGTGCTGCTGACCGCCGTGCGGGCCAAGGGCACCACGGAGCTCAAGAACGCCGCCATCGAGCCCGAGATCCTGGATCTCATCGACGTGCTGCAGAAGATGGGCGCCATCATCCACGTGCGCGATCAGCGCACCATCGTCATCGAGGGCGTGGCCCGCCTGCGCGGCTACGATCACGTAGCCCTGCCGGATCGCAACGAGGGCGCCTCGTGGGCCTCCGCTGCCCTCGCCACGGGCGGCGACATCTTCGTCGAGGGCGCCGATCAGCGCGATCTCGCGGCCTTCCTGAATACCTACCGCAAGCTCGGCGGCGACTTCGACGTGCGCACCGACGGCATCCGCTTCTTCCACCCGGGCGGCGACCTGAACCCGCTCGTCGTCGAAACGGACGTGCACCCCGGCTTCATGACCGACTGGCAGCAGCCCCTCGTCGTGGCGCTGACCCAGGCGCAGGGCGTCTCCATCGTCCACGAGACGGTCTACGAGAACCGCTTTGGCTTCACCGATGCGCTGGTGCGCATGGGCGCCACGGTGCAGCTGCACCGCGATTGCCTCGGCTCCCTTCCCTGCCGCTTCGACAACCGCGACTTCCTGCACTCCGCCGTCATCACCGGCAAGTCGGAACTGCACGGCGCCGACTTCGTGATCCCGGATCTGCGCGGCGGCTTCTCGCACGTCATCGCGGCCCTGGTCGCGAAGGGCACCTCGAACGCGAGCGGCATCGAGCTCATCAACCGCGGCTACGAGCACTTCCTCGAGAAGCTGCAGGGCCTCGGCGCCGACGTCGAGCTGCGCGAGGCCGCGCACTGATGCGTCGCACCCCGGCCGAGCCGCTCGGCGCGCGGGCAACGTTCGCCATTGCGGGCGCCATCGTGCGCCCCATCATGAACGCGATCATCTCGCGCCGCTGGGTGGGCCTGAAGCAGATCCCCGGCGGCGCTGTGGTGGTCTCCAATCACATGAGCGAGATCGATCCGCTCGTGGTGGCCCACGCCCTGTACTCCAACGGGCACTACCCGCGCTTCCTGGCCAAGGCCTCGCTGTTCAAGATCCCCGTCGTGGGGAAGGTCCTCTCCGGCACCGGTCAGGTGCCCGTGGATCGCGGCGGGGCCGGTGCCGGCGCCTCGCTCGAGGCGGGCCGCAAGCTGCTCGCCCGCGGAGGCATCATCGTGGTGTACCCCGAGGGCACGCTCACACGCGACCCCGATCTGTGGCCCATGAAGGGCCACACCGGCGCCGCGAGACTTGCCCTGAAGACGGGCGCCCCCGTGGTGCCCGTGGTGCATTGGGGCGACCAGGAACTGCTGCCGCGCTACGGGAAGTCGCTCAAGCTCTTCCCGCGCAAGCGCGCCACCGTGAAGGCCGGTGCCCCCGTGGATCTCGACGATCTGCGCGGCAAGCCGCTGACCAAGGGCCTGCTGGCCGAGGCGACCGAGCGCATCATGCGCGCCATCACGGCGGAGGTCCAGGGCCTGCGCGGCGGCACCCCGCCTGCGCAGCTCTGGGATCCGGCGGCCCACGGGCAGGCGTCCACGGGCCGCAACATCGAAGAACACACCGCCCAGCGCGAGGAACCGCCTACCGGCGGGGCTCGCCCCGGCACTGAGGAGTAGACATGAGGCGCGCACCACACCGCATTGCGGTGATGGGATCGGGCAGCTGGGGCACCACCTTTGCGAAGGTGCTGGCTGACGCCGATGCGAACGCCCAGGTGGTGCTGTGGGCTCGGCGCGCGGAGGTCGCCGCCGAGATCAACGAGGGCCACACCAACGCCAACTACTTGGGTGAGGTGAAGCTGCCAGCCAACGTGTCGGCAACGGCCGATCCCGTCGAGGCGCTGACCGGGGCCGAGCTCGTGATCCTGGCCGTGCCCGCCCAGTCCCTGCGTGAGCAGCTGGGGGAGTGGGGCACCGCCATCGCCGAGGACGCCGTGGTGGTGAGCCTCATGAAGGGCCTCGAACGCGGCACCGATCTGCGCATGACGCAGGTCGTGGCGCAGGTGCTCGGCGTGAGCGATGACCGCCTCGCCGTGGTGTCCGGTCCCAATCTGGCCAAGGAAATCGCCCGCGAGGAGCCCACGGCCTCGGTCGTGGCCTGCTCCTCGCAGGAGACCGCCGATTGGATCGCCCGCGCCTGCACCCCGTCCTACTTCCGCCCCTACACGAATACTGACCTCGTGGGCGTGGAGATCGGCGGGATCGTCAAGAACGTCATCGCCCTGGCCGTCGGCATCTGCGACGGCATGGGCATGGGAGACAACACCAAGGCCACCATCATCACGCGCGGCCTGGCCGAGACCACCCGGCTGGCCCTGGCCCTGGGCGGCAGCGCCGACACGATGGCCGGACTCGCCGGCCTGGGAGACCTCGTCGCCACGTGCTCCTCGCCACTCTCGCGCAATCGCACCGCGGGTCGCCTGATCGGCGAGGGCAACACCCTCGAGCAGGTCGCGGAGAAGATGACGCAGGTGGCCGAAGGCATCAAGTCCGGCTCCGCCGTCCAGGAGCTGGCCACGACGCACGGCGTGGAGATGCCGATCACCGCGGCGGTCGTCGCCGTGATCGATGGACGCGTGGGCGTGAAGGACATGGCCCGCCTCTTGCTCGAGCGTGAGCTGAAATCTGAGGAGATTCACTGATGAGTTCCACCCGCCCCCGCGTGCTTTTGCTCTTCGGAGGCCGCTCATCGGAGCATCCTGTGTCCTGCGTGACCGCCGCCGGCGTCATGCGCGCCATCGATCGCGAGAAGTACGACGTCGTGCCCGTGGGGATCACGCGCTCCGGCGCCTGGACCCTCGTGGACGGCGACGTTGATTCCTTCCGCCTCGACACCGGCGAGGTGCCCGAGGTCACGGCCGGCGGCGCCGAGGTGCGCCTCGGCCCCAGCGGCACCGACGCCGCGCGCGAGGTCATCGCGAGCACCCCGGCGGGCGCCGTGAGCGAGCTCGGCGCCATCGACGTCGTCTTCCCGCTCCTGCACGGGGCGTACGGCGAGGACGGCACGCTCCAGGGTATGCTCGAACTGGGCCAGATCCCCTACGTGGGCTCCGGCGTGGCCGCGAGCGCCATGGGCATGGACAAGCACTTCATGAAGGTCGTCTTCGAGGCCGCCGGACTGAACGTCGGCCCGTACACGGTCATCACCGACAAGGAGTGGCGCCGCGACCCCGAGGCCGCGCTGGCCTCGTGCGAATCGCTCGTGCGTCCCCTGTTCGTGAAGCCCTCGCGCGCCGGGTCCTCCGTCGGCATCACCCGCGTCGATGTGGGCGACGATCTGCGCGCCGCCATCGAGGCCGCCCGGATCCACGATCCCAAGGTGGTCGTGGAGCAGGGCATCGTCGGCCGCGAGATCGAGTGCGGCGTGCTCGAGGGCCGCGGCGCCCTCCCGGCCCGCGCCTCGCTCCCCGGCGAGATCGTGGTGGCCCCCGGCGACCACGGCTTCTACGACTTCGAGGCGAAGTACGTGGACGGAGCGGCCGCCCGCACGAGCTGCCCCGCGGAGCTCTCCGAGGAGCAGACGGCTCAGATCCGTGAGCTCGCCGTGACGGCGTTCGACTCGCTCGGGGCCGAGGGGCTCTCCCGGGTCGACTTCTTCCTCACGCCCGAGGGCGAGTGGATCATCAACGAGATCAACACCATGCCCGGTTTCACGCCCATCAGCATGTACCCGCAGATGTGGGCTGCAACGGGCCTCGAGTACCCCGATCTCATCGACGAGCTCATCCAGCTGGCGCTGCAGCGCAGCACCGGCCTGCGCTGACGGCTAGCGCCAGGCGCCAAGCGCCAAGCGAACGAGCGCTCAGCGAACGAGGAAGGCCCCCGGCACGTGCCGGGGGCCTTCCTCGTCGGGCGGAGTCTCGGGGGTGTGTCTCAGCCGGCGGCAGGCGCCGAGCACTGCTTGGAAGCGGGGGAGAGGGACACAGCGGGGGAGAGGGCGGCGGCGACCGCGGCCGAGCTCACCTTGGAGGTATCGATGGTGACCTCGACGCGGGGCACGCGCCCGTACGCCGTGAGGGTCCAGCTGCCGCCGTCCTCGTTCTCCTTGGCGGTCCAATCCACGCCGTCCACCGTGGTGCACGGGTCCGAGCTGGGACCGCGTTCGGGGGTGCCACACGAGAGCACGACGGCGGCCGGGTCGCCCCAGGCGGCCGTGGACTGGCTCGTCGTGACGCGCTTGGAGAGGGTGTCGAGCTCCTGCGGCAGGGCGAGCATGACCGTTGAGCACGCGGGATCGGCCGCTGACTCGGGGGCCGGCACCGAGACCGGAACGGAGCACGCGGTGGTGGCCAACACGGCCAGCACCACGAGCGGGGCCGCCGCGCGGCGCTTGATGCTCGGGCGGACGGGGGACTCGCTACTCACAACACGCACCCCTCCAGCTTAGGCGCTGAAGGCCGAGGCAGTCCCCGCTGGATAGACTGACAGGGCGGTCGATCGCAGCCCCGCGGGGCGTGCGGCAGACCGAGCAGTGACCAGCACCCGAGCCCAACGCAAGGATCCTCCCCATGACGCCTCGCCACCGCACCGGCTACGCCGCAGTGCGCTCGTGGCTCTCCATTGCGGTGCAGGAGCTGGCCAATCACTCCGATCGGCTCAACGCGATCAACGTCTTCCCCGTGGCTGACGGGGATACGGGCAGCAACCTCTACCGCACGGCCAGGGCCGCACTGGACGAGGTCGAGGCCCGCCCGGATGCCGAGGACTTGGGCGCCCTGCTCGGCGTGGCAGGTCGCGCGGGCCTGGAGGGGGCCCACGGCAACTCCGGGACGCTGCTCGCCGTCATGCTCGTGGGCATGGGCGAGACCCTACGCGGGGAACGCAATCTGACCGCGGCCAACCTCGCCGAGGCGCTGGAGACCGCCCGCGTGCGGGCGTGGTCGGCGCTCTCGGAGCCCGTGCCTGGCACCATGCTCTCGGTGCTCGAGGCGGCGGCCCTCTCCGCCCGCGCCGTGGTGCGTCACGCCGGCGAGGAACAGGGCCGGGCGCTCCTGGCCCACGCCCTCGAGGCGATGCGCACGGCTTGCCTGCAGGCCGTGCGGGACACGAGCACGCAGCTCGATGCCCTGAGCCGAGCCCACGTCGTCGACGCCGGAGCCGTGGGCCTGGCCCTCGTCCTCGATGCGCTTGACTGCGCCGTGACGGGCCGGGTTTTTGCCGACGACGACTACGAGCCCTTGCAGGGGTACGGCATCGGCGCCCCCGACGTCACGCGCGAGGCGGCCCAGGACGAGGGCGTCGAGGTCATGTGCACCGTCACCGCGACGCCGTTGCAGGCCGCCACGCTGCGGGCCGGCCTGGACGCCGTCGGGACCTCGGTGCTCATGAGCCCCGTGAGCCCCGTGGGCGAGGCCTTCCGCTGGCGGGTCCACGTCCATGTGGCGAGCGCGGAGCTCGCGCTGGACGCCGTGGCTCAGGTGGGCCCGGCCGACGAGGTCTCGATCACGAGCCTGTGCACGCAAGCCCATGACTGAGCCGCAGCATCACCCCAGCGCCCTGGGGCCGGGCACCGAGCTCTCCCGCGTCATCGGGGCGCAGAGCGCGAAGATCCTGCACGGCGCCTTCGGCTATTCGACCGTGGGCGAGCTGCTCGCGCACCTGCCGCGCCGCTACGTGGAGGTGGGCGAGATCCAGCCGATCTCCTCGCTTCCTTATGGCGAGGACGTCACGGTCGTTGCCACCGTGACGCACGCGTCGCAGCGTCGCATGCATTCGCGGCGCGGCTTCCTCTTGGAGGTCGAGGTCCAAGACGAGGATCCGGCCTCGCGCGCGCTGTTGAAGATGACGTACTTCAACGGCTACCAGGCGGCCAAGGAGCTCCTCCCCGGCGTCAGGGCGATGTTCTCAGGGGTGGTCGACGACTACCGCGGATCGCCGCAGCTCACCCACCCCGAGTACACCCTGCTTGGCGTGGACGACGAGGCCGAGGCGCGCCCGTTCCCCGTGTACCCGCTCAGCGGCAAGCTCACGCAGCTGCGCCTGCGGCGCACCATCGGCACCGTCCTCGACGGCGTGGAGCCGGAGGCCTTCCCCGACCCTTTGCCCGAGGAGGTCCGTGAGCGCCGTCGGCTCCCCGAGCTCGCCCGTGCACTTGAGGCGATCCACCGCCCGCACGAGGTGAGCGAGGCCTACGCCGCCCGCCGGCGCTTTGCGTACGAGGAGGCGCTCGTGCTCCAGACGCTCCTGGCCGAGCGCCGGATGCTCGATCGCGCCCGCGAGGCGACTCCCCGAACTGCGGTCGGCGGCGGCCTCCTCGAGGCCTTCATGCAGCGCTTGCCCTTCCGCCTCACCGAGGGGCAGCTCGAGGTTGGGGAGCAGATCTCCGAGGATCTCTCCCGTTCGCACCCCATGAACCGGCTCCTGCAGGGCGAGGTGGGCTCCGGCAAGACGCTCGTGGCGCTGCTGGCCATGCTCCAGGTGATCGATGCGGGCGGTCAGGCGGCGCTCCTGGCCCCCACCGAGGTGCTCGCGGCTCAGCACGCCCAGACCCTGCGCTCGTTGCTCGGCGACCTCGCGCAAGGCGGCATGCTCGGCGGAGACGAGCGGGCCACGCGGGTGGAGTTGCTCACCGGCTCCCTGCCGGCCAAGGAGAAGCGCGCGGCGCTCCTGGCCGCGGCCTCCGGCGAGGCGGGCATCGTGGTGGGCACCCACGCGCTGTTGAGCGATCACGTCCAGTTCGCGGAGCTCGGCCTGGTGGTCGTGGACGAGCAGCATCGCTTCGGCGTCCAGCAACGCGACAAGCTGCGCGAGGGCGACGGGCCCACGCCCCACCTCCTCGTGATGACGGCCACCCCCATCCCTCGCACCGTGGCGATGACGGTCTTCGGCGACGTCGACGTGTCGTTGCTCCGGGGCGTGCCAGCGGCGCGGGCCGAGGTGAAGACCTTTGTGGTCCCGCTGCAGCTGCCCGCGTGGAGGGAACGCATGTTCTCGCTGCTGCGCGAGCAGGTCGACGCCGGTCACCAGGCCTACGTGGTGGTGCCGCGGATCAGCGAGAGCGTCGAGGAGGACGACCCTGAGCGGGCCAGGAGCGCCGAGGGCGCAGAGGACCAGCAGGGGCAGCGCACGCCGCTCGAGGCTATGGAGCGGGTCCTGCGCGATCACCCGGCACTGGCCGGCGTCAGGATCGGCATCCTGCATGGGCGACTCTCCGGCGAGGAGAAGACCGCGGCGATGGCCGACTTCGCCGCCGGCCGGATCGACCTGCTGCTGGCCACCACGGTGATCGAGGTGGGCGTCGACGTCCCCAACGCCACGGTCATGGCGATCATCGACGCCGAGTCCTTCGGCATCTCCCAGCTGCACCAGTTGCGCGGGCGCATCGGCCGCGGTTCCCTGCCAGGCACGTGCCTGCTCGTGACGAGCCTGGAACACGACCACCCCGCCGTCGAGCGTCTGGAGACTGTCGCCTCGACGCGTGACGGTTTTGTCCTGGCAGAAAAGGACCTTGAGCTGCGCCGCGAGGGCGACATCCTCGGCGCCTCGCAATCCGGCGGCCGCTCCACCCTGCGCACCCTGCGCGTCATGCGCGACGCCGAGCTCATCGGGCTGGCCCGAGACGACGCGGCCGCGCTCGTCACGTCCGGCTGGCGCGCCGCCCATCCCGGCCTTGCCGCCGCCGTCGACTCGCGGGTCGACGACGACGAGGCCGCCTACCTCGAAAGGGCATGACATGTCCCGCATCATCGCCGGCGCCGCCGGCGGCCATCCGCTCACCTCCGTGGCCACGGACGCCACGCGGCCCACGACGGATCGCGTGAAGGAGGCGCTCTTCTCGCGACTGGAGAGCTGGGATGTGATCAAGGACGCCGTGGTGCTCGACCTCTTCGCGGGATCGGGCGCGCTGGGCCTGGAGGCGGTGTCCAGGGGTGCCGCGAGCGCGCGGCTCGTCGACCAGGCCGAGGCGGCGCAGACCGCCCTGCGCAAGAACGTCACCATGGTCAACAAGGCGGCCGGGCGCAATGCGGCTTCCGCTGTCCGCTCGAGCGTCTCCAGCTTCCTCGCGACCTACCGCGGGGAGCTCGTGACCCTGGCCTTCCTCGATCCGCCCTACCCGCTCGGGGAGGAGGAGCTCGCCAAGGTGCTGGAGGCGCTCGCCCCGAACCTGCACGAGGACGCCGTCATCGTGGTTGAACGCGGTTCCCGTTCGCCCGCCCCGAGCTGGCCGGAGGGCTGGCACCAGCTGCGCGAGCGCCGCTACGGCGAGAGCACCCTATGGTTTGCCGAGACCCTCGAGTTCGATGCCGACGAGGACGGCGGCGGGGTGGGGGCCGGCGAGGCGTAGCGCCTCGAGCTTCTCCCGCTGCCAGCGGCGGCGGGAGGCGCCCAGGATGAGGTTGCCGTGGTAGCGGCCGTCGGCGATGCCCTGGTGCGCGCTGACCCACACGGAGGCCCCGAGCGCGCTGAGCTGGGAGGCCAAACGGCGGGTCACGTTCAGCGGCTGCTCGTCGCCAACGTTCACGAGCAGGGTCCCGCCGGGGGCAAGCAGGGCGAGCAGCTCGCTGTAATAGTCGGCCTCGAGCAGCCGCTCGGGCGAGCCGGGACCGAGCGAGATGTCCAAGAGCACGACGTCGTAGGGCGCCTGGGTGCCGGGCGCCGGCAAGGCGCTCCTCACGTCCCCGATGACGATCTGCGTGAGCTCGGGAGCCTCCAGGGGGAACGACTCCAGGACAAAGGGCATGAGTTCGGCATCGAGATCGATGACGAGTTGCTCGCTCCCCGGGCGCGTGGCCTGCACGTAGCGCGGAAGGCTGAGTGCCCCGCCGCCCAGGTGCAGGACGCGCAGCGGCGCGCCGGGTTCTCCGATCGCGTCCAGCGCTGGCGCCACGCGCTGCAGATACTCGTACACGAGCGCGCGCGGCTGCCCCGGGACCAGAGTTGACTGCTCGGCGCCCCCGACCTCGAGGATCCAGGCGCCGGGACGGCGCGGATCCTCGCGCCAGGCGGCGGTGGTGCCGGAAGCCTCGAGGCGGGTGCTCGCGCGCAGCGGGGCGTTGGCGCTCATCGCTTCGCGTCCTGCGCCTGCGCGGCCAGGGCGGGCAGGCCCTCGCGCAGCCGACGCGTGGCCTCAACAATGACGTCCTCGCGCTTGCAGTGAGCGAGCCTCAGCATCGAGGCGTACTGGCCCTCGTGGGGCGGGGTGGCGAACACGCCGACCGGAATGCCGACCACGCCGAGGGCCTCCGGTAGGCGGCGGGCCAGGGCCGTGGCATCCGCGATGCCCAGCGGCGCCAGATCGGCCACGACGAAGTAGCCGGCCTGCGGGCGGAACACGGTGGCTCCGGTGGACTCGAGGCCGTCGCCGAGCAGCGATGCCCGGGCGGCGAGCGAGGCTGCCCGTTCGCGGAAGAAGGACTCAGGTAGGCCGAGCCCCTCGGCGATGGCCGGCTGATAGGCGGGCCCGGAGGAGTAGCTGAGGAACTGCTTGACGGTGCGCACGGCCGAGATCAGATCGGCGGGACCGGTGGCCCAGCCGATCTTCCAACCCGTGGCGCTGAAGGTCTTGCCCCCGGAGGAGACGGTCACGGTCCGCTCGAAGGCGCCGGGCAGGGTGGCAAGCGGGCGATGCTCGCCCTCGAAGACGAGGTGTTCGTACACCTCGTCGGCGAGCAGGACCGCCCCCACGCGCTCCGCGGCGGCGACCAGCGCGCGGCGCGTAGCGTCGTTGAAGCGCGTCCCGGTGGGATTGTGCGGATCGTTGACGATGATGACGGCGGTGCGCTCGTCCACGGCGGCCTCGAGGTCTTCAAGCCGCGGCTGGAAGTCGGGGACGTGCAACGGCACCGGATGCAGCTCGGCGCCGGCGAGGCGCGCGATGGCCCCGTAGGAGTCGTAGAAGGGTTCAAGGACCACCACGTTGCTGCCCGGCGTGCAGAAGGCGAGGAGCGTGGCAGCGATCGCTTCGGTGGCTCCCGTGGTGACGACGACGTCGGTGGCGGGGGAGAGGCTGAGACCGTAGAAACGCTCCTGGTGCCGCGCGATGGCCTCGCGGAGCGGCAGGATGCCGCTGCCGGGCGCGTATTGGTTGGCACCCTCCGACACGCCGGCCGCGGCGATCTCGCGCAGGGTCCGCGGGGGTTCGTCGTCAGGGAAGCCCTGACCGAGGTTGAGGGCGCCGTGCGCCTGGGCGAGCGCCGTCATCTCCTCAAAGATGGTGGGGGCCGGGGCGCCGGAGGCGCCGAGCAAACGGGCGCCGGCAGCGGCGCGCAACCAGGGCGCCGTCGTGCCGTTGTCTGTGCTTTGCGCTGGGTGCGAGGTCATGAAAGCGATCCTTGCGTACGAAAGGGAAGGGCCTGCCTCACGCTACCCCCGGGCGCCGGTAGGCTCGCCCCATGAGACGAGTTGTGTGCCCCGGATCGTTTGCCCCCGTTCACAAGGGTCACCGCGAAATCAGCAGGCGTGCCGCGAGGTTGTTCGATGAGGTGGTCGTCGCCGTATCGACAAATCCGGCCAAGAAGTACCGCTTCTCCGAGGAGGAGCGCATCGAGATGATCGCCGAGGCCGTCAGCAATCTGAGCGGCATTTCGGTGCAGGCGATGGGTTCGGGTCTGCTTGCTGAGTACTGCAAGCGCATCGGCGCGGACGCCATCGTGAAGGGGCTGCGGGGCGCGCCCGACTACGAGTTCGAGGCACCCATGGCGGCCATGAACCGGCATCTGACGGGCGTTGAAACCGTGTTCCTGCATGGCGATGGGCGCTATCAGCACGTGTCCTCAAGCCTCATCAAGGAGGTCGCGGCGCTCGGGGGAGACGTCGCCGAATTCCTGCCCAAGGGCGTTCTTTCGCGGCTTTAGGCCGCATTGTGAGCTGGACCATGTAGGTCGGTTCCGGGCTTGCTCACAGCCTGCTGTTAGATCAGCATGGGTATTCTTTCTCAGGCCGCGCTGACGGCCGACTTCCCCCTGCCAAAGGAGAACGCGTGTCGCAGGACACCCAGCCGAACGGCTATGTGCCGCGCCGATTGCACCGTAAGCCGCGCCGTATTGGACGCACGGTGTTGCTTTCCGCGCTCATGGTTGTGGTGTGTGTGCTCGGCGTCGGCGGCACCTACGCCGCCAAGTTTGCGACGGCCCTTGGACAGAGCGAGACCCTGCAGGACAACGAGGTCTTCCCGACGAACACCGACCGGCCGTACAAGGATCCGGGCGACGCGAGCATGAACATCCTCCTGCTCGGCGCGGACAAGTCGGCGACCGACGAGGAGCTGGACATCAGCGCCACCTCCACGGATCAGCGCTCGGACTCGATGATGCTGGTGCACATCCCCGCCGACCGCAAGAAGATCTACATCATGTCCGTGGTGCGTGATTCCTGGGTGGACATCCCCGGGGTCGGCAAGTCGAAGATCAACGCCGCCATGTCCTACGGCGGCGTCCCGAAGCTCGTGGAGACCCTCGAGGGGCTCTTCGATCAGAAGATCGACCACGTGGCCATGGTGGACTTCAGCGCTTTCCGCGAGCTGACGAAGGCCATCGGCGGCGTCACGGTGAACAACCCCAAGGCCTTCTGCGCTTACAAGACGACCCCCGACGTCTGCTTCGAGGCCGGCAATATCCACATCGAGGGCCAGCGCGCCCTCAAGTGGGTCCGCGAGCGCCACGCGTTCCCCGGCTCCGACTACCAGCGCGTGCGCAATCAGCAGCAGTTCCTGAAGGCCGTGTTCAAGAAGGTGCTCAGCCCCGAGGTGCTCGCCTCGCCGAACAAGCTCTTCGATGTGGTCAATTCGGTCATGCCGTACGTTACGACCGACAAGGGCCTGAAGGACGCCGGCATGCTGGTGGGCCTTGGCATGCAGATGACGAGCCTGCGCTCGAGCGACCTCGTGAGCTTCACGGTGCCCACCACGGGCTCCGCGACCATCGGCGGCCAATCCGTTGAGATGCCCGACTACGCCGCGATCAAGAAGATCGGCGAGGCCATGGCCGACGGCACGCTGGATGAGTACTACGCGAGCATCAAGGAGCAAGAGGCCGCGAACGAGAAGGCGCAGTCGGGCGCGAGCGCCGGCTGACGCGCTGGCCTGGCCCGTCGTTCGGGCCAGCCCCGTTAGACTCACTCCTGGCGCCCCACCGGCGCCGGACTCGCAAGGTTAGGACATTCCGCGTTCATGAACGCCTCTGAACTCGCCGCCGAGCACGGATTGCACCGCGTTGGTGCACGCCCGCCGCTCGGCACGTATCTCAAGCAAACGTGGGCCCGCCGCGACTTTGCAGCCCAGCTGGCCAAGTCGCGCATCGCGGCGGCAAACGAGGCGAATCGCCTGGGGCGCGTGTGGGAAGTGCTCAAGCCGACGCTGAACGCGCTGATCTACGGGTTCATCTTTGGCGTCATCCAGGCGAGTTCCAGCCGCGGTCCGAACTACGCCGCGTTTGTGGTCATCGGCGTCTTCCTCTTCGAGTTCTTTGCGAGCTCCATGTCCCAGGGCGCCAAGTCGATTACCGGCAACCGCTCCTTGGTTCAGTCCCTGAACTTCCCGCGCATGACCCTCCCGGTCTCCGTGGTGCTGCAGCAGCTCTACACCCTCGGCCCCATGCTTCTGGTCATGTGCCTCTACGTGTGGATCCTCGGCGAGCCGCCGGCCTGGAGCTGGCTCCTGTTGATCCCGCTCGTGGCGATCTACACCTGCTTCAACCTCGGCGTGGCGCTGATCTTCGCGCGCCTCACGGTGCACCTGCGCGATCTCACGCAGCTGATTCCCTTCATCACCCGCCTGCTCATGTACACCTCCGGCGTGCTGTTCATGGTGGACAAGATCTTCGCCGGCCATCCGTGGATCGAGCGTCTCTACAATTTCCATCCCGTGTACCTCGTGATCGAGATTGCCCGCAATGCACTCATGCACGAGCACCCGGTCCCCGGGATCCACTGGCTGACCCTGAGCATCATCTCCGTGGTCGTCCTCGTGTTCGGTGTCGTGTTCTTCTGGAAGGCCGAGGAGCGTTATGGCCGCGTCAGCTGAGGCCCAGCAACAGCCGCCCGTCGTGGTGGTGGACGATCTGCACGTTAAGTACCAGGTGTACGCCTCCGGCAAGTCGGCGGGCAACGCCGGTGTGCGCGGCCTGCTCAAGCGCGGCGCCCGCGGCCTGCGCGAGGTCCATGCCCTCAAGGGCGTGAGCTTCGTAGCGCACAAGAACGAGTCGATCGGCATCATCGGCTCCAACGGCTCGGGTAAGTCGACGCTCCTGCGGGCCATCACCGGCCTGACCCCGCCGTCCTCCGGCGCCGTCTACGCCTCGAGCCGCCCGAACCTGCTCGGCGTCGGCGCCGCGCTGATCAACGACGTCTCGGGCAACGACAACATCACGCTCGGTTGCCTCGCGCTCGGCTACAGCCGCGAGGAGATCGAGGAGCTGCGCCCCAAGATCATCGAGTTCTCGGAGCTGCAGGACTTCATCGACTTCCCCATGCGGACGTACTCCTCCGGCATGTCGGCCCGCCTGAAGTTCGCCATCGCGGCGTCGAAGCAGCACGACATCCTGATCGTCGACGAGGCCCTCGCGGTGGGCGACGCCCGCTTCCGGCAGCGCTCGGAGGCCCGCATCCGCGAGATCCGGGAGAATGCAGGCACGGTGTTCCTCGTGTCGCACTCCATGAAGTCCATTCGCGACACGTGCAATCGCTCCATCTGGATCGAGAAGGGTGTGCTGACCATGGACGGCGACACCGACGAGGTCGTCAAGGCCTACGAGGCCTCGCGCAAGTAACGCACCATCACGTCTCGCCGCCGGCCGGCGAGTGAATCCAGGAGGACGCAGTGCCCAAGACTGTCATCACGTATGGAACGTTTGACCTGTTCCACATCGGCCACCTCAACATCCTGAAGCGACTCAAGGAAAAGGGCGATCGCCTCATCGTGGCCGTCTCCACGGACGAGTTCAACGCGATCAAGGGCAAGAAGCCCATCGTGCCCTTTGAGCAGCGCATCGAGATCGTGCGCGCCATCAAGTACGTGGACCTCGCCATCCCGGAGGAGAACTGGGAGCAGAAGCGCACCGACGTCGACAAGTACGACGTTGACGTCTTCGGCATCGGCGAGGACTGGAAGGGCAAGTTCGACGACTTGGAGGACAAGTGCGAGGTGTACTACCTGCCCCGCACCGACGGCATCTCCACGACCGAACTCAAGCGCGTCCTCTCCAACTTTGACGAGCAGAAGGTCGAGGCCCTCAAGGGCACGCTCGACACCCTGAGCCAGATCGTCAAGGAACTTAGCTGATTCATTGACTGGCAGTGCAAAGCGCAAAGCAATGTTCTTCTAGAATTGACCAAGCGTTCATTGACGCCGTCGTCAACCAGAAGGACTGAGCACCCGTGAAGAACCAGCGAGCGATCAGGCGCGTCCTGAGTGGGCTCGTCTCGTCAACGCAGGGTCAGTCGCTTGAGTCGGCTCGCGTCGCCTTCGAGGCGCTGCTTCGCGAACGCTTTGCGCCGTCCGAGGTGGGCAGCTACCGCGGCCGCCCCGTGCTGTGGGTGGAGGAAGCGGTCCTGGCGGCCGCCGGGCTGCCGCCCGCCGCGCCGTGCCAGCTGCCTCCCGGGGCCGTGGCGGGAGCCTGGGTCGAGGAGGACGAGCGCGGCGCCGTCAGTGCGCTGCTCGCCGTCGCGGGCGCGGAGCCCATTGCCGACGTCTTCACCTTCGCGGGTGACGTGGACGTGGTCTACACCTGGGTCGACGGGCACGACGACGCGTGGGCGCGTCGGCGCGACGAGGCCTTGGCCGGCCACGCCGGCTCGGGGCTGCACCCCACCGCCTCCTCCGAAGGGCGCTTCGAGGACCACGAGGAGCTGCGCTACTCGCTGCGCTCCCTTGCCGCTTACGCACCGTGGGTGCGCAGGGTGTTTGTTGTCACGGACGGCCAGCGTCCGCAGTGGCTCGCAGGTCACCCCTGGGTCACGCTCGTTGACCACAGTGAGATCCTGCCCTCCGGCGATCTGCCGACGTTCAACTCGCACGCCATCGAGACCGCGCTTCACCGCATCCCGGGGCTGGCAGAGCACTTCCTGTACTTCAACGACGACGTCCTCCTCGGCCGGCGGGCGCAGCCGGAAGACTTCTTCACGCCCACCGGGGCAACGCGCGTGTTCCCGAGCGAGCAGGGTCTCGAGGGGGACCTGCCGGTGGTGGAGGCGGCCCGTGTGAACGCCGAGCTGATGACGGGTCTTACGGGGCGGACGGTGCGCCAGCGCTACCGGCACACGCCCCACGCCCAGCGCGTGAGCGCCACCTGCTCCGACAGCCGGGCCTCGAGCTCGGCCGAGACGCTCACGCGCTCGCATCGCTTCCGTCACCCCGAGGACCTTTCCTTCGCTTCCTCGCTTGCCCTCAGCTACGCCTGCGCCACGGGCGCCGGCGTCCCGAGCCCGGCCGACTACCTGTACATTGACGTCTCTGGCGGTACCCGGGAACTGCTCCGCCTCGCCAAGGCGAGGGTGGCCCGCGTCCCCTTGTTTGTCTGCGTCAACCAGGTGGGCGAGGTCTCCCCGGCCACCCACCGGCAGCTCGACGCGTTCCTGCGTCACACCTGGCCCTTGTCAACCGGCCTCGAACGAGCGGCGGGTCTCCCGGCCGCCCACGGAGAAGTGGAAGCATGATCTCGACCACCCTGTCCGATCGCGCCACCGCTGCCGGTCGGCACCAAGCCGTGCCCCGGCCGGGTCACGGCTTCCGCACTGACATCCAAGGCCTGCGCGCCCTCGCCGTCGGGTCTGTTGTGCTCTACCACTTGTGGCCCAAACAGCTCACTGGCGGTTTTGTCGGCGTCGACGTCTTCTTCGTGATCTCTGGCTTTCTCATCACCTCCCACCTGCTGAGCAAGCCCCCGCGCAGCGCGCGCGACGTCGCCGCCTTCTGGGCCAAGCGCGTCAAGCGACTGCTGCCCGCCTCACTGCTCGTGCTGGCCGCCACGCTGCTCGCCACCGCGCTCTTTGCCCCCGCATCGGTGTGGGAGAACACGGCAGCCCAGGTGAGGGCCAGCGCGCTCTACGTGCAGAACTGGGCCCTCGCCGCGTCCTCGGTTGATTACCTCGCGGCCGAAGACACGGCCACTGCCGTGCAGCACTTCTGGTCGCTCTCCGTGGAGGAGCAGTTCTACTTCGTCTGGCCGGTGGTCATCGGCCTCCTCCTGGCGCTCGGATCCCGGCTCGGGCGGGCGCACCTGAGCGCCTTGCTCGGCCTGAGCGTCGTCGCACTTGGCGGGCTCTGGCTCTCCATCACCTTGACGGCCAGCGAGCCGGCCGCCGCCTACTTCGTGTCCTGGACCCGCCTCTGGGAGCTCGCGGCGGGCGGCCTGACGGCGGCCCTCGTGCTCCATCGGCCCGCGTCCGGCGGCATCGGCGCGGCGCTCGTGTCGTGGATGGGGCTCGGGGGCATCGTCCTCGCGGTCTTCATCACCGACCCGGCGGCGCCCTTCCCCGGCACGGCGGCGATCCTGCCCGTGGTGGCCACGGCGCTCGTGCTCGGTGCACACGCCACCCACCGCAACTCGGCCACCGCGTTGCTGTCGGTGCGGCCGGCCCAATTCCTCGGCGATCTCTCCTACAGCCTGTATCTCTGGCACTGGCCGGTCATCGTCCTTGCACCGTATGTGCTCGGCGAACTCGGATGGCGGAGCAAGCTTGGCGTGCTCGCGGGCGCCCTCGTGCTGGCCTGGCTCACGACGCTGCTCGTGGAGCGACGCTTCCGCCGTTCCATCGCCTCCTGGGGGCTGGGCAAGACCTTCATAGCGGCGGGGCTGGCGATGGCCGTCGTCGTCGGCGGTGCCACGGGCCTCGGTGCAGCGGCGCAGGCCCAGCAGAGCGCGGCATTGTCCGCCCTGGCCCGCGCAGAAGCCGACCCGAATGCGTGCGTCGGCGCCGCGGCCTTGGAGCCGGGGGCGCACGACAAGGCCTCCTGCCAAAACCCCGCGCTACTCCTGGGTCCCGCGGCCGCCAAGACGGACAAGTCGAACGCCTATCGCGATAAGTGCTGGTCGAATCAGCCCTACGACAAGCGTCCGGTGTGCACCTACGGCAACGGCAAGACGCAGGTGGCGCTCATCGGCAACTCCCACGCCGGGCAGTGGCTGCCCGCCCTGGAAAAGATCGCAGCCCAGCGCGACTGGACCATCAGCACCTACCTCGTCTCCCGGTGCAACGTCTCCGACGCTCCGCAGCAATTCGACACCGCGCAGCTGACCAAGGCCTGCTCCGATTACGGGGCGTGGGTGAAGAAGCAGACGACCAACGGTTCGGTCGATCTCGTCATCACCTCCGAGCGCCAGTCGGTGCCCGTGCTCGGCGAAACGATGGAGGACTCGGGCCCCGCTGCGCGCGCCGGATACCGCGGCTTCCTCGAGGCCTGGCACCAGGCGAAGGTGCCCGTGGTGGTGCTGCGCGACACCCCGTTCCCCGGCAAGAACATCCCGGATTGCGTCGCCGGCTCGCGCACCCCCTCCAAGGACTGCGCCGGCTCGGCCGACGCCTGGCGATGGATGGACCCGCTCGCGGCCGAGACCCAGGCCCTGGGCCTGCCCGGCCAACGCGTGATCCAGACGGAGCAGTGGTTCTGCCCCGGCGGCCGGTGCGCACCGGTCATCGGCGGCCTGGTGGTTTACTTCGATAATTCGCACATCACAGCGAGCTACGCTCGCTCGCTCACGTCGGCGCTCTCGCGAGCGCTGGACGCCGTGGGCGTGGAAGGTTGATCTCGGCTCATGGCTAGCTTGAATCCGGCGCACGCCGCCTCGCAGTGGGCGGCCCGGTCTGTGGTGCGCGCGCGCCGCTTGGCCACGGTGTCCCGCACTAAGGGCACGCAATCTGTGCCGCTGCTCAGCGCACGCATGGCCGCCACGGGTCTCGATCTTGTGGCAACCTTCGCGGGAGTGGTCCCGAGCACCCTGCTGCTGGTGCGCCAGTCGGACATCGTTGCAGAGCTCAGCGTTCGCCCCGGCCCCGCCGCGGGCACGAGCGATGCGAGCGTCACGGTGGACGCCCGGACCCTGCGCGCCGCGTTCGAGCGGGCGCTCCTCGTGGACGCCGAGGACCTGGCCGACGACGCGGCGCCGGCCCCCGACGCGGAGGTCGAGGCGGTGCCGGGCACGGTCCTGCGCCTCCTGTGGGCCTGGGATCGCGAGGCCGACGCAGCCGAGCCCACGGGGGCCGTGCTTGAAACGGGCGAGCACCGCTCGCTGCGCGAGGTGCAGGCGGAGGAGCCCGTGCCCGGGATCCGGCTGTGGACGCGCCCGGTGGGTCGAGCCCAGAAGACGCGGCTGCACGTTCCGGCCAGCAGCGTGGGGGAGAGCCTCGAGGTTCGCCCCTACGTCACCCAGCGCGGCCTCCTTGCGCTCGCCATGAACCGCGAACTGCGCCCCCGCCCCCTGGCCTTCGCGGATTCGATCGATGCGCGCCCCGCCGCCCTCGAGGTGCGCGGCCGGCTGCGCTTGCGGCACGACGTCGCCGCCTCGGGTGAGCTTGTGCTGCGCTCGCGTATTCAGGGTCTCGAGTTCACGGCGCCCCTGCAGCTGGTCCTGGATCGCGCCAGGCAGGAGCACGACTTCGGCCGCGCCCACTACGACTACCGGGGACTTGTCTCCTTCCCGGAGGAGCGCTGGGATCAGATCGATCCCTCCGATCAGTTCGATGCCTTCCTGCGCCTGTCGCTGCGCGGGCACGAGGAACCGGTCCTTGTCCGCGTGAGCAAGGTGCCCTTCCTCACGCGAGCCGTGCCTACGGCGTCGAGCACCCAAAAGGGCGGACGCGTGCTCAGCGTGGCCCCCTACTTCACCTTCAAGGCGAAGGCCCTCTCCGCGCGCCTCGAGGTCTTCAGCGCGGAGGCCCACGCCGCCGCGACCGGACCGGTCCCGCCCCTGGCCGAGGGAGCACGGGTGTGGCTCATCGGCGAGATGCCGTACAAGGCACAGGACAACGGCGCCCATTTCTTCCGGTGGATGCGCACTCACCACCCCGAGATCGACGCCTACTACGTGCTGGATGCGAGCTCCGAGGAGCGCGACATCGTCGGCTCGGAGCACGTGATTGAGCACGGATCGGCCGAACACTTCCGCCTGGCCCTGCAGGCCGAGCGCTTCGTTGGAACGCACCACGCGGAGTTCCTTTACCCCACGCGCAATCCGGCGTTTGTCCGGCGCCTGACGGGCGCCCGCGTGTTCCTCCAGCACGGCGTCATGGGCACCAAGTGGATGGTGCCGAACTACGGCAAGCGCGCAGCGGGCTTCGAGACTGACCTGTTCCTCGCCTCGTCCGAGCGCGAGAAGCGCTACCTCGTCGACGACTTCGGCTACGCGCCGGAGGAGGTGCTCGTGACGGGCCTCTCGCGCTTCGACACGCTGCTGGCGCCCGAGGCTCCGTCCCACCCCCGCCAGCTTCTGGTCATGCCCACGTGGCGGGACTGGCTCCAGGGCGACGACGAGACGTTCCTTGGTTCCGAGTACTTCGCGGCCTGGCGCTCGCTCCTTTCCTCCGAGGCGTTTGCCAACGTGGTGCGCGAGCAGCGGCTTGAGGTGGTGCTGTGCCTGCACCCCAACATGCAGCGCTTCACCTCCCACTTCGCCGACCTGCCGGTCACGATCGTTCAGCAGGGCGAGCGCAGCGTGCAGGAGCTCATGATGGAGAGCGCGTGCATGCTCACCGACTACTCGTCGGTGGGCTTCGACTTCAGCTTCCAGCACCGCCCCGTGATCTACTTCCAGTTCGATCGCGAGGCGTTCATCGGCCCGCAGGGCTCCCACATCGACCTCGACGCCGAGCTGCCCGGAGTGGTCTGCCGTGACGCCGGCCAGGTGCTGGCGGCCCTGGGAGAGCTCGCCGCCCATGGCTTTGAGCAGAGCCCCGAGCTGCGCGCGCGGGCCGATCGCTTCCTCGATCACCGCGACACCAAGAACTCCGAACGCGTGTACGAGGCGGTGCTCGGCGCGAGCCGGGCCCGCGGCGCGCGCGACCTCGGCGAGATCGGCACCCTGCCCACGTTGGTCTACCGTCGCTTCCGCCGCCACCGTGTGTACTTCCCGCTCATGAAGGCCTGGCACCGCCTGCTGCGCCTCCTGCCGGTGCAGGACGACGTGCTGGTGTTCGAGTCCGGCCTCGGCACGCAGTTCGCCGACTCGCCGCGCTACCTCTACGAGGAGCTCGTGCGGCGCGGGGACACGAGGCGCAAGGTGTGGGTCTACAAGGGGCCGCATCGCTTCACCGATCCGCACACCGAGGTCATCGAGCGCCTCTCGCCTGCCTACTACCGCATCATGTCGCGTGCAGGCATGTGGACGCTGAACCAGAGCGCGCCGTTCTACCTGCGGCGCCACCGCGACGCGACGTACGTGCAGACGTGGCACGGTACGCCCCTCAAGCGCATGCAGCACGACATCGAGGAGGTGCACGGGCGCACCGACGACTACCTCGACCGGGTGGAGGCGGCGACCGCCCAGTGGACGCACCTGCTCTCGCCGAGCGGCTACGCGACCGAGGCCTTCCGCAGCGCCTTCAGGTACAAGGGGCCCGTGGTGGAGGAGGGTTATCCGCGCAACGACCCGCTATTGACCCCTGGCGCTGCCGCGCGCGGGCTGCAGGTGCGGGCGCAGCTGGGTGTCAGTGCCGCCGCCCCGGTGATCCTGTATGCGCCGACGTTCCGCGACGATCAGGCCGTGGGGCGCGGCAAGTTCAGCTTCGAACTGCCGTTCGATCTGGACGAGCTCGTGGGGCAGTTGCCCGAGGGTGCCGTGCTGCTCTTGCGCATGCACGTGCTGGTCGCGGACGCGATCGACATTCCGGAGCACCTTCGCGACCGGGTGATCGACGTTTCCAGGTACTCGGAAATCCAGGAGCTCTACCTGGCCTCCGACGTTTTGGTGACGGATTACTCTTCCGTGTTCTTCGACGCCGCCTTGCTGCGAAAGCCGATCGTGTTCCACGCCTATGATCTCGAGAATTACCGGGATTCGCTTCGCGGTTTTTACCTCGACTACGAGCGCGATCTTCCCGGGCGCATCACCCAGACCACGCCCCAGCTCGCCGCAGCAATCTCCGACGGCCTGCGTGACGGGATCGACGAGGAACAGCGCGACGCGTTCCTGGCCCGCTTCGCCCCGCACGACGACGGGCACGCCTCGGCGCGCGTCGTCGACGTCCTGTACGAGACGAAGGACACGTCCCGGCGAGCGAGTTTGCTGTCGCGGCTCTTGCGGCGATAGACTGTTGTGTCGGTTTGTGTTGTCCCGTAACTGAAGGAGCCGAAGAGAAGATGGCAGAGAAAGCGCGAAAGTCTGCGCTCGATCGGTCGTCCGCTTGGGTCTTCGATGTGCGTGACCTGGCCCATGCGGCCGGAATCATGCGCGAGGAAACGGGCGATCTGCCGGCGCCGGCTGAACTCGGCGTCGCACTGATCGGGGTTCAGGAAGGCTCGAACGTTGAGCTGGACCTGAGGCTTGAGGCCGTGCACGAAGGGGTCTTGGTGACCGGCACTGCCACCGTCCAAGTGACGGGGGAGTGCGGGCGCTGCCTGGACCCGATCGCGTACGACCTGGAGACCGACCTGCAAGAACTCTTCTACCTCGCGGAGAATCTCCCCGAGGCGGAGGAAGACGTCGAGCAGTACGTCGTGGTTGACGACCTGATCGACCTGGAGCCCCTGCTCCGGGACGCGGTTGTCACCGCCCTGCCGTTCCAACCGGTTTGCCGGGAGGGCTGCGAGGGTCTGTGCCCCCAGTGTGGGGTGCGGTTGGACGAGAACCCTGGGCACCACCACGAGGTGGTGGACCCGCGCTGGGCGGCCCTGATGGGGCTGGCCGGTTCCTCTGCCGAGACGGCAGAGGGCACCAAGAGCAACGAGATGGAAGAGAGATAGCCGTGGCTGTTCCGAAGCGGAAGATGTCCCGTGCGAATACCCGCGCCCGCCGCGCCCAGTGGAAGGCTTCTGTGCCCACCCTGGTGAAGACCGTGGAGAACGGCCGCGTTACCTACAGCCTGCCGCACCAGGCCAAGGTCGTCACGGATTCCAACGGCACCGAGCTGTTCCTTGAGTACAAGGGGCGCAAGGTCGCCGACGCCTGATCGCATTCATGGCTGATCAGCAGCAGCTGGCGGAGCGTCTTGGGGTCACTATTGACCCCGAGACGCTCCGTTTGGCGTTGACGCACCGTTCGTACGCCTACGAGAACGGCGGCATTCCCACCAACGAGCGCCTTGAATTCCTTGGCGATTCGGTGCTGGGGTTCTCCGTCACGGGGCACCTGTACGAGCACTACCCGCACCTGCCCGAGGGCGAGCTGGCCAAGCGCCGCGCCGCCGTCGTGAGCACGCGGGCTCTCGCGCGGCTCGCGCGCGAGATCGGCGTGGGGGAGTTCATCCTCCTGGGCCAGGGCGAGATCCGCACCAACGGGCGCGATAAGTCCTCCATCCTCGCCGACACCATGGAGGCGCTGTTCGGCGCCACCTTCCTCAGCTCCGGCCTGGAACCGGCCCGCGAGCTGGTGCTGCGTCTGGTCCTTCCCCTCCTCGTGGAGGTCGACGACTTCGGGGCCGGCACCGACTGGAAGACCTCGATCCAGGAGGCCGCGGCGGAGCATTCGCTCGGCGCGGTCCAGTACGAGGTCACGGGAGAGGGCCCCGATCACGCCCGCGTCTACCACGCCGTGCTGCACATCGGCGAGGCGACGTACGCGAGCGGGACCGGCCACTCCAAGAAGGAAGCCGAGCAGGAGGCGGCCGAGGCCTCCTGGAAGATCCTGCGCTCCGATCTCGAGGCCAAGGCAGCGGCCAAGGGTGCCTGAGCTTCCCGAGGTGGAGGTCGTCCGTCGAGGGCTGGCCTCCTGGGTCACGGGGCGCACCATCGAGCGCGCCGCGGGGGGGAGGCCCCCCCCCGGGGGGGGGGGGCGGCGGCCGGGGGGCGCGGGGGGCGGCGAACACGGCGGCGGGGGGGGGGGGCGCCGGGCGCCGCGGGGGCCAGCCGGCCCGCGCCCCGCCCGCGGCAGGGG
>JALAHE010000230.1 GCA_022712075.1 Galactobacter sp. | reverse complement strand
CTGCAGCACCGAGTGCGGCCACGACCTCTTCTTCCGGAGCACCGTCCCAGGCGCGGGGACCGGCAGCAATGAGGGAGCGCAGCGTGGCGGTGGCCCGGGTGATGGCCTCAACGTCCAACATGGTGATCCCTCCCGCCTTCAAGCGCATGCGCGCGCCACTAGAAACGAACCCGGAATCGATCACAGAACGACCCGGTATGAACTTCAGTTTCTCGGTGCTGGCGAGAGTTCCATTCTAGCGGAAAACCACGAAAAATGGAGTACCTACTGGTCAGTAAGCGGACCAAATATCAACAAACCATAAGTATCTGACAGTCGTATTCCACCAGCCGCTCAGCCCGCAGCCAGCCCGCAGCGAGGCCCCGCCGAGCCCGTCCCCGGCACCCGGGTGAGCCGCCCCGTCCATCGCCACCACCCGCCGTCGTGCATCCCTCTTCAGCGCGTGACGCGAGGCCCCAGCAACGGGGCGGACGCTTCCCGCAACAGCGGGGCCAGCAGGTCGCGTACGCGCTCCAACTCGCTGGCACCGACGGTGCCCTGCAGGTCGCCGACAGCAAGCCGGGCGTCCATCTCGTGGAGCTGCCGCCGCAAGGACCCCAGCCGCTCTCTCGCCAGCTCTTCGGGGGCGTAGGACTCGGTCTCAAAGAGCTCAAGGGCTTCGTTCCAATACTCGGCGGACTCGCTCGCCTCGCGCAGACGGGTCTCCAGCTCGTCGACGATGCGCTCGTGCACGGCGCGCGGAACGGGCCCGGTCTCAGGGGCCGAGGGCAGCGGTTCTGGGAACAGCGGCGGGTTGTTTGACGAGTTCATGGCGCCAGGGTGCAACGGCCCCCTGACACACCGGAACCCGCGCGGTCCACCATTGACAGCGACCCACCCCGGCACTTTGATGTGAGGCGCCACCTCAGCGCGAGAATCGGGGAACATCGCATGTCTCAGCAGGGCTTCGCAGGGATCAACGTCGCATCGGTGCTCGCGGAAAGCGCGAGGAGATATCCGAGCCACACCGCGGTCAGCCTGGGGGAGGTGCGCGTCAGCTACACCCAGCTCTGGGGCCAAACCCTGGCCTTCGCCGGGGCGCTCAGGGAACGCGGCGTGGGACCGGGCGTCAAGGTGGCGCTGCTCTCGCCGAACATCCCGCACTTCGCCGTGAGTTACTACGCCATCCTCGCCCTCGGGGCCGCGGTGGTCCCCATCCATGCCCTGCTCAAGCGGCACGAGATCCAGTACGTTCTCGAGGACTCGGGCGCCTCGTTGCTCATCGCGGCCGCACCCCTGCTCGGCGAGGGCGGCCCCGGCGCCCAGGCAGCCGGCGTCGAAGTGCTCACGCTCCTGGCGCCGGAGGAGCCCGGCACCACCCGGCTCGAGGCCCTCGCCGCCACCGCCGAACCCCTGGCCCAGCTCAGCCTCCGAGATCCCGCCGACATCGCTGCAATCCTCTACACCTCCGGCACCACCGGCAAGCCCAAGGGCGCCATGCTCTCGCACTTCGCCCTCCTCGAGCAGACCAGCGCGCTCCTCATCGACACCTTCGACATGAGCGACACCGACAAGATCTTCGGAGCGCTGCCGCTGTTCCACATCTTTGGGCAGACCGTGGTCCTGAACCTCGGCATTCGGGCCGGCGCCGAGCTCGTCATGGTCCCCAAGTTCAACGGTCCCGAGGCCTGGGCCGCGCTGCTGGACCAAGGCATCACCATCATGGCCGGCGTACCCACCATGTACGTGGGGCTCGTGGAGGCGGCGCGCGGCCGTGAGGGAACGCCGCCCGCGTTGCGCTACGCCGTCTCCGGCGGGGCGAGCCTGCCGCTCGCCGTGCTTGAACGCTTCGAACAGGCCACGGGGGCGCGCATTCACGAGGGCTACGGCCTCACGGAGACCAGCCCGGTGGTGTCCTTCAACGAGATCGGCGTCGACCCGCGTCCCGGAACGATCGGCAAGCCGATCTGGGGCATCGACGCAGAGATCGCGGACCCGGCCGTCCCGGACAGGATCGTCCTGCTCCCGCGTGGCGAATTGGGCGAGGTGGTCGTGCGCGGGCACAACCTCTTCTCGGGCTACCTGGGCCGTCCCGAGGCCACCGCGGAGGCCGTGGTTGAAGGCTGGTTCCGCACCGGCGACCTCGGCACCAAGGACGAGGAGAACTACCTGCGGATCATGGACCGCAAGAAGGACATGGTGATCCGCAACGGCTACAACGTTTACCCGCGCGAGGTGGAGGAGGCGCTCCTGGGCCACCCTGAGATCGTCAACGCCGCGGTGTTCGGGATCAGCGACGCCACGCACGGCCAGGAGATCGTCGCCTCGGTCACGCTCGCGCCGGGCAGTGCCCTCGGCCCGGAGGACATCGTCGCGTACGGACAGGAGCGTCTCGCCGCCTACAAGTACCCACGCATCGTGCGCATCGTTGACGAGTTCCCGCTGGGCCCCTCGGGCAAGATCCTCAAGCGTGTGCTCGTGAGGCAGGCGGAGGACGGCGGCGCGGCGTAGCCACCGCCGTCGGCGCGCCCCGCCGCGCGTGCCGCCCTGCCGCACCAGAGCCGCACTGGCACCGACGCACCCGTGCCCCTCCCGCCGACCTCAACGTGAACCGACGGTCCAGAGGATGAGAGCATGGCGGCATGAGTGCGAACCCGTACCCACAGCAACCGGCCCAGCCGTGGATGGCCCTGCCCGTCCCCGGCGCCCCGGGCGTGGAGACCTTGGCCCGCGCCATCTCGCCCGAGGAAAACCAGGCGAGGGGGCGCGCCGCGTATCTGCGGGCGCTGATGCACAGCATGGTGCCGATGCTGGCTATTGGCGGCCTGGTCGCGGTGTTGCTCGGTGCGTCGTTGCTGACCATGGGGCGTGTGCCCTGGTGGGCCGGGGCGGTCGGCATTGGAGGGTTCTGGGTGCTCGTCTGCGGTCTGGGCGTGGCCATCGGGCTCCCGCTGGGCTTGGCGGTCAACCGCAGACGCGCCGAGGACGAGCTGGGCGTCGGGCGAGTGCTGACCACCGCGTGGAATGAGCTGGGCTTCACCATCGCCGGGCTCAGGGGCATGCGGAGCATCCCCTTCTCCGACGTCCGCTCCGTGCGCCGCGCCGGCCCTAACGACTGGTTTGTGGTGATTCGGCTGCGCATGCGCTTCATCTCCGCCGAGCCGTACATCATCGCCCTCCCCGGCGACCTCGTGCCGGCGTGGGCCCTCGACCGCCTGTACTCCCAGGGTGGTGCCCGATGAGGCCTCCCGCCGACGTCGAGCCCACGGCCGAGCTGGCCCGCGCCCTCCTGAGCGCGCAGGCGCCCCAGTGGGCCGAGTTGGAGATCACGCCGGCCGCGGAGGGTTGGGACAACGCGATGTTCCGCCTGGGCGACCGGCTGGCGCTGCGCCTCCCGCGCCGGGCCAGCGCCGTCAAGGCGGTCCAGGCCGAGGCACAGTGGGCCGAGGAGGCGGGCTGGGGGCTGTCCCTGCCCGTCCCCGTTCCCCAGTTCCTGGGCGAGCCGGGTGAGGGCTACCCCTACCCTTGGCAGGTCACGCAGTGGTTCGACGGCGTGGTGGCGAGCGGCCTGAGCCAGGAGCAGCGCGACGCCTACGCCGAGCAGCTTGCAGGCTTCCTTGTCGGTTTCCACCGCCTCGCTCCGCTCAACGCCCCCGAGAACACCGTGCGCGGCGTCTCGCCGGCCCGCCGTGCCGCGGCCTGGGAGGACGCCCTCGAAAACGCGCCGGCCGCCCTGCGCCTCGAGTGGGACCACTCGATGCAGGTGGCGCTCGACGCCAAGCCGTGGGACGGCCCGGCCCGCTGGATCCACGGCGATCCGCACCCGGCCAACCTCGTGGCCGTGCCCCGTGGCAGCGAGGCGCGCCTGAGCGCCGTCGTCGACCTCTCAGATCTCACCTCGGGCGACCCCGCGAGCGACCTCGGCATCGCCCAAGCCCAGTTCTCGGCCGAGGGCGCCAGGCGCTTCCGCGCCGCCTACGGCCGCGGCGCCTTCTGGGCCGACGCCGAGCTGTGGGACCGCGCGGAGGGCTGGCGCGTGTACTTCCTCGCCATGATGCACGACGACGCCTCGGACCTGGGTGCCGTGGCGCGCCAGGGCGCGGGGCTGGCCTAGATGGCGCCGGTCCCGGGCGTCTCCGTCCGGCTCGCCGCGGACGCCGATCTGGAGGCCCTCGAGGCGCTTGACCCGCCCGGCTCCGGGCTCAGCCGTGCGCGCCTGACACGGCAGGCGGCGGGCGGCCCGCTGCTCCTCGCGGCCTTCGACTCCTCGGACTGCCTGGGCTTGTGCGAGCTGGTGCGCGGCGACACGACGGAGCTGCGCAACCTCCACGTGGCACCAGAAGCCCGCGGGCGCGGGGTCGGGACGGCCCTCATCCGGGCCGCCGAGGAGCTCGTCGGGACGGGGCGAATGGAGCTTGCTGTGGGCCTCGAGAACCCTCGGGCGCGGGCCCTGTACCTGCGCCTCGGCTACGTCTCCACCGGGCGCCTGCGGACCGATAGCTACGACTACGTGGACGCGAGCGGCACCACGCAACACGCGGTCGAGACGAGCGAGTGGCTCGACAAGGTACTTCCTGGCTGAGCGGGCGTGCTCGCCGGAGGCCAGCGAGCGCCGCGGCGGCAGCGGCGACAGAGTCAGGCAGGCGCCGGCCTCGGGGCGTCGTCGATCCCCGCCAGGGCCCCGCCGATGCGGCGGGCGGCCTCGGCCAAGCGCTCGGGTCCCGTCCCTGCGAAGTTCAGCCGGAGGTAGCCGGCCGGGGGTTCGGCCGGGAAGGCCCGCTGCCCGGGGAACACGTGCACGCCCGCGCTGGCGCAGGCAGCGGCCACCGAGGCCTCGGTGCGGCCGGATGGCAGACGTAGCCACAGATTGAGCCCACCGCGGGGGAGGTGCTCCAGCTCCAGCTGCGGGGCGTGCTCGGCCAGGGCGGAGGCCAGCAGATCGCGCCGCTCGCGCAGCTCGGATTGCAGACCGCGCCGGTGCCTCGCCCAGCCGGGGCTGAGCACCACCTCGAGGGCCGCGCGCTGCAGGATCGGGCTGACGTAGAGCGACTGCGCCTGCACCTCAGCCAAGATTCGGGCGTGCACGGGGCCTCTGGCGGTCACGGCAGCGACGCGTAGGGCGGGGGAGACCGACTTGGTCAGCGAGCGCAGCCCGATCACCACGCCATCAGGATCCGCGGCGGCCAAGGGGGCCGGGACGTCCTCGATGGCGAAGTCGGCGGCCCACTCGTCCTCGATCACGAAGGCTCCGTGGCGCCTGGCCGCGGTCAGCACGGCCTCCCGGGTCACGGCGGGCCACGTCCCGCCGTGCGGATTCGCGAAGCTCGGCTGCGCGTAGAACGCGCGGGCGCCCGAGCGGGCCAGGGCCCGTTCGACCTCCTCCGGGTCGGGGCCGAGCGGGCCGCTTGCGACCGGCACCAGCACGACGCCGGCCTGGGCGGCCGCGAGCCGGGCGCCCCAGTAGGTGGGGGATTCGATGAGCATCGGCTCGCCCCGCCCCACGACGGCGCGGAAGATCGCCCCGAGGCCGGCCTGGCTGCCGGGGAGGACGATGACGTCGTCCACCGAGGCCGTCGCCACCCGCGCTGGCGTGCGCGAGGAGAGGTCGCCTGCCACCCACACCCTCAAGTCCCCCAGGCCGGCCACGGGGGCTCGCTCGCCGAGGGTGGGGGTGCGGGACAGTCGAG
>JALAHE010000229.1 GCA_022712075.1 Galactobacter sp. | reverse complement strand
GTCGGGCATTCCGGCACCCCCCTGCGGCATGATTGACCCGTGAGCGAGATGCACAGCGAAGAGACCTCCCTTCCGAGCGCCGAGGTGCGCGAGGAGTACGCCCAGCTCGTCGAGGACGTGCGCCGCTTCCGCGCGGCGTACTACGACAACGACACCTCGCTGATCTCGGACGCCGAGTTCGACGAGCTCTTCGTGCGCCTGGAGCGGCTCGAGGCCGAGCACCCCGAGCTGATCACGAGCGATTCGCCAACGCAGGAGGTCGGCGGCGACGTCTCCACGGCGTTCGCACCGGTCAAGCACCCCACCCGCATGTACTCGCTCGAGGACGTCTTCAGCCTCGAGGAGCTGCGCGCCTGGATCGAGCGCGCCACGGAGCAGGCGGCCCAGGCCGCGCCCGGCGTGCAGCTGCGCTGGCTCAGTGAGGCCAAGATCGACGGCCTCGCCATCAACCTCATCTACCGCGACGGCGTGCTCGTCACGGCCGCCACGCGCGGCGACGGCACCACGGGCGAGGACGTCACCGCCAACGTCCGCACCATTAAGGAGATCCCGCAGAAGCTGGCCGGCTCCGGCTGGCCCGCCGAGCTGGAGGTGCGCGGCGAGGTCTTCATCGCCTCCAAGGACTTCGAGGCCTTCAACGAGAAGCTGCGTGAGGAGGGCAAAGCCGAGCTCGCGAACCCGCGCAACGCGGCGGCCGGCTCGCTGCGTCAGAAGGACCCCGCCAAGACCGCCCAGCGTCCCTTGAGCATGTTTGCCCACGGCATCGGCACGCGCGACGGCCTCGCGATCGAGTCGCAGTTCGCCACCTACGAGCAGCTCGCCGCGTGGGGGCTGCCGGTCTCCCCGTACAGCCAGCTCCTGAACAACATCGACGAGATCCTCGCCTTCATCGCCGAGAAGGGCGAGCACCGCCACGACCTCATCCACGAGATCGACGGCATCGTGATCAAGGCCGATGACTTCGCGATTCAGCGCGCGCTCGGCTACACCTCGCGCGTGCCGCGCTGGGCCGTGGCGTACAAGTACCCGCCGGAGGAGGTCCACACCGAGCTGTTGGACATCCGCGTCAACGTGGGCCGCACGGGTCGCGTGACCCCGTACGGCGTCATGCAGCCGGTCAAGGTGGCCGGCTCCACGGTGGCCATGGCCACGCTGCACAACCAGGACGTCGTCAAGGCCAAGAACGTGCTCATCGGCGACATCGTGGTGCTGCGCAAGGCGGGCGACGTCATCCCCGAGATCGTGGGCCCCGTGCTCCCGCTGCGCGAGGGCCGCGAGGACCAGCTGCGCGCGTTTGTTATGCCGGAGAACTGCCCCTCCTGCGGCACGCCCCTGCGCGCCATGAAGGAGGGAGACATCGACCTGCGCTGCCCCAACGCCGAGCACTGCCCGGCGCAGCTGAGCCAGCGCGTTGAACACCTCGCCTCACGCGGCGCCTTCGACATCGAGGCGCTCGGAGCCGAGGCAGCGATCGCCCTGACGGTGGGCGCCGGCCCCGATCCGGCCACGCTGCCAGGCGGCGTCCCCGAGCCGGCCGGGCCTGGCCCGCTCACCACCGAGGCCGACCTCTTTGAGCTCGTGAACCCGGACTCCGAGGTCTCTCTGGCCCTGGAGCACGTGCGCGTGTGGCGCGAGAAGAAGTCCAAGGGCGTCGGCACCGGAAGGTGGGAGGCGGTCCCGTACTTCTGGCGCAAGGCCACGGCCAAGGACGTCAAGGAGAACCCGGAGCTCGCGCTGGGCCAGCTGGTTCCCAACGCCAACACGGGCAAGCTGCACACCCAGGTGGGGCTGGCCATGACCCGCGACCTCTGGCGCGTGCTCGTGGCCCTGTCCATCCGGCACGTGGGTCCCACCGCCTCGCGCGCCCTGGCCACGCGCTTCGGTTCCATGGACGCCCTCGAGGAGGCCGTGAAGGACCCGGAGGCGATCGCCAAGCTCTCGGAGATCGACGGCGTGGGCACCATCATCGCCGAGTCGCTCGTCGAGTGGTTCACGGGCGAGGAGAACGCCTGGCACCGCGAGATCGTGGCGAAGTGGAAGGCGGCCTGGGAAGCCAACGGTCACCAAATGGCCGACGAGCGTGACGAGTCCCTCGCCGCGACGCTCGAGGGCCTGACCATCGTGGTCACGGGCACCCTGCCGACCTTCTCGCGCGACGAGGCCAAGGAGGCCATCATCGTGCGCGGCGGCAAGGCCTCCGGCTCAGTGTCCAAGAAGACGAGCTTCGTCGTGGCCGGCGAGGCGGCAGGCTCCAAGCTGGACAAGGCCGAGCAGCTCGGTGTGCCCGTGCTGGACGAGGACGGCTTCCGCCGTCTCCTGGAGGGCGGCGCCGCCGCCGTCACCGGGGACGTGGATTCAGTGCCCGACGACGCCGCCTCGCCCGAGGCGGGCGAGGGCGAGTGAAGCTCGTCCCCGGCACCGAGAACCTGACCTCCACGCTCGGGCTGGTGGCGCGTGTGGCGTCGTCGGCCGGCGCGAGCGTGCTCGCGGGGCGCCCGGCGGGGGCGCTCGACGCCGTGAGCGAGACGAAGAGCGCCGGCGGTGACTGGGTGACCGAGTTCGACCGCGGCGCCGAGCGCGCCGTGCGTGAGCAGCTCGGGAGCATGCGCCCCGCCGATGTGTTGACGGGGGAGGAGTACGCCGCGTCCACGCCCGAGGACGCGAGCAGTTACCGCTGGAGCATCGATCCGCTGGACGGCACCGCCAACTTCGTGCGCGGAATCCTCTACTACGGCACGTCCGTTGGCGTGTGCGGGCCGGGCCCCGACGGCACCGAGGTATGGCTCGCCGGGGCCGTGACGGCGCCGGCCCTGCGCTGCCAGTACTTTGCCGCGCGCGGCGAGGGCGCGTACAAGGTGGGCTGGAACCCGGAGACGGGCGAGGCGGAGGGCGAGCCGGTGCGCCTGCGCGGCCCGCAGGGGCGCGGCGCCGACGCGATCCTCGCCACGGGCTTCGGCTACGACCCGGCGGTGCGCCAGGAACAGGCGGCGGCGCTGTCCAGCATGCTCCCCGGCTTCGCCAATGTGCGCCGGCTCGGCTCGGCCGCGCTTGACCTGTGCCTCGTGGCCGAGGGCGTCCTCGACGCGTACGCCGAGCGCGGGATCCGCGAGTGGGACTACGCCGCCGGCGCGCTCATCGCCGAGGAGGCGGGCGTGCCGGTGCGCCGCCCCGCGTTCGACGGCGATTGGCAGCTCGCCGGGCACGTTCCGGTGGCGCCCACCGGACGCTGAGCCGGGCACTTCCTGTCGGGCCGGGGTGCGAGCCTGAGGACATGACCCAGAATGGCGACGGTGCCCCGATCGAGGCGGCCTTTCGCGCTGTGTGCGCGTTCGAACCTCGCTTCTCCCTCCGCTTCGAGAACGGGCACCCGATCCTGGCCGCCGCCGGCGAGGAGTTCTATGCCTTCGAGGATCCCTGGTCCGGTTGGCGCCTCGGCCACGCAGGGGGCAGTTCGGCGGAGGGTGTCGACCTCGACCGGCCCCGCAGCGTCAGCGCCGCCGCTGAACGGCTCGTGAGAGACGAGCGCCTCAGCCACGTCCCCCTGCCCGTGGACCTCGACGGGGGCCGGTGGCAGGCCCTGCGGCTCGAGCCGCGGGCGGGGGAGGCCGAGGCGCCCTTCCTCTCCGCCACCGACGCCCTGGCGCTGCGCGTGGACGACCGTGCGCTCAAGGTGGCCTCGACGATCGTGATTCCGCCGGATGCTCCCCTCGAGGGGCCGGCCCTCGTGGCGCTCTTCGGAACCCAGGAGCGGCTCGATCGCTGGAACGGCACCGCCCTCCGCTTCCTCCGCAGTTCCGGCGCGGCGGAACAGGAGCTCGGGCTCCGGTACGCCCGGTCTCGCTTCTAGGGGTGGCGGCCGGCCCAGCGAGTTCCACGGGCACCGAGTCACCGCTCACGAACCGCAGCGCGCCGGGCCTCCCCGGTGGGCATCGCGCCGGTTAGGGTGTGCCTGTGCTGAGGATGTTCACCCTGACGGGTCGCTTGCTGTGGGCCCGCTGGCCCACCCTGCTGGGCTGGCTCGCCGCGACCCAGCTCGCCAAGTACCTGTTGATCCAGGTGGCGGGCATCCTCGGCGTGTACACCGTCCTCGGCGGCATGGCCGTGCTGGCCCTCGCGATCCTCGTGTCGCTTGTTGGCTACGTCGCCATGTTCCGCGTGCTGGCCGACGACCTGGCCACGGCGGAAGGGGCGGCCCTGCCGCCCACCCCGCGCGAGCGCCGTCGTGCCTTCCTCTCGGGGCTCCTCACGGCCGTCATCCCCTACCTCGTCATCTACATCAGCGCGGGGCAGCTGCAGGCGGACTACGCGCTCTACGCCGCCCAGGCGCTGTACCAAAGCCGACAGGTGGTCGAGGCGGGCGAGCCGGTCGAACTCGTGGGCATCCCGCTCGGGCCGCTCAGCGTGTCCATCCTGGCGGCTGCCTTTGTGGGTCGCTGGCTCTACAAGCGCTACCAAGACCGCCTCGCCGTGTGGTGGGCGGCCGCCGCGGCCTACCTTGAGGTCCTGTGGTTCTTCCTCGCCGCGCTCATCCTCGTTGACCTCCAGAAGGTGATCACGGCGTGGGTGGAGCAGCGCCAGGGCGTGGTGTGGCTCGACGACGCCCGCGGCTGGGTGGGCGAGCAGTTCGCCTGGGCGCTCACCGCCTGGGACGGCGTGCTGTGGCTCGTGGCCTTTGTCGTGGGGATCGTGGTGCTGCCCCTGACGTGGCTCGCCACGGCCGGCGTGGTCATGGGCCGTGCGTACGCCGTGCGCAAGCTCGCCTGGGCGCGCGCGCCGTGGGCCAGGCGCCGCGCGGTGCGCCGTGCGCGTGGCCGCTGGCGGGCCCTTCCTGCGTGGCTGCGCGGCAGGAGCGGCGACGTCAAGGACATTGCGGTGGGCCGCTTCGCCCCGCTCATCAACGCCTTCACCCTCATGCTGCGTTCGGGGCCGGCCATGATCGGCGTCTTTGTGCTCGGCTACGTGGTGATCGACGGGCTGGACGAGACCGTGTGGTGGGCCGTCACCCGGCAGCGCGGGCCAAGCACGCTCGCCGATTCGGCGCTCTTCTTTGGCGTCGTGAGCACCGCCGTGATGCTCGTCTTCGAGCAGGTCCGCGTCGCGTACCTGGCAGCGGCGACGGACAGCGTGCGGGCGGTGCTGGAGGCCAGGGAGGCCAGGGAGGCCGAGGCCTCAGGGCCCTCAGGGAAGGGTGAGGCTCAAGCTGGCGACGTCGTAGCGGCGCGGGTCGCTCGTGGGGAAGCGGACGTCGAGGACGGCGTTCGCTGAGACCTGCTCAGGAAGCACAAAGAGGAACACCGCGTGGTACTCACCCTGCTCGCCGCGCGTGCACCCGACCCGATAGTCGTCCGATTCGTTCAGCGACACGAATCCGTTGGCCGGGGTGAAGACCCGCGCGGCGCCGTCCGCCTCGCGCAGCGCCGCGGAGCATTCGGGGGAGGAGACACCGCCCTGCGGGGTGAGCTTGGCGGCGACGAGGTAGGCGTTGGTGCCCGGCACGGCCGCGTCGAAGGCCTCGGCCGACTCCTGCGACACCTTCTCCACCTGAAGGGGGCCAACGCTCAGCGCGCCGACCTCCACGCGGGCGTCCTGCGCCGCCGAGACGGTCTCGAAGGTGGTGGCGGCGAAGTCGCTCTGGGGCGTCGAGACCCACGCCGTGACGCCGAGGAGCGAGGGCACGCACAGCGTCGCGACGCACACTCCCGCCACGTTGCGGCGCCACCACCCGCGCTTGGCGCCCGCCGCCACGCTCACGGGCTCACCCACTCAGGCGCGCGCGGGCTCAGCCGCTCGACGCGCGCGGAGGCCGCGAGGTCCACTGGCGCCTCGAGGACGAGGGAGAGGCGGTCATCGCCCCTGCGCGGGCTCAGCTCCAGCACGCCCGTCGAGGCGATGTCCCCCTCGGCGATCTCGAAGACGAGGTCCAGCCGCGTGGGCAGGCCGGCGACGAGCGGCAACCCCACCGCCACCTGGTCCGGGCGCGCGCTGGCGGAGTAGCTGCGCTCGCCGAGGTGCAGCGTCGCGGACGAGAGCTTGGGCTCGGTGGCGCGGTCGATCAGCCCCGTGCCGGTGACCTCGAGCGTGACCATGACCCAGTTGGAGCGGGCGATCTCGTCGTCGATCGTGAGCTGCGTGGAACTGCGCACCTCCAGGAGACGCACCGACAGCTCGCCCACGGAGACGGCATCGCCTCCCACACTCGCCTCGACGGGGAACGGCGCCGTGATGTCGTCGTCCGTCGGGACAAACCCCGTGATGAGGCCGGCGGCCGCCACGGCGAGTACGCCCACGCCCCATGCCCCGAGCCGGCGGGCCCGCGCGCTCACGGCGCGGTCTCCTTCGCGAGGACGGGTCCGCTGCGGTGCGTCAGCGTGAAGATTCCGCTGGCCTCGAGCGCAGGCGCGTCGAAGTACTCGCCGCTCACCGCTAAGGTTCCCGTGGCGCGCTCGGCGGCAAGGAACCGGAGCGTGGCCTGGGTCGGAAGCGGCTGGCCGGGGTCCAGGTGCCAGGCGAGATAGAGCTCGACGGGAACGCCGGGCTGAAGATCGGAGGCGACCCGGGCGTCGTCGGCCCGGTAGACCTCGGTGAGGCTGCCTTCCCTCACCGCAACATCCGCCGCCGTCACCGCGCTCGCGAGGCCGCCCGGGGCGTCCCCCGTGCCAAGCGTCGCCTCCCAGACGTTCTCGGCGTCCACGCGGGCCACGAGATACGGGCCGTTCTCGGCGCCGGCCAGACCGGTGGCGGTGAGCGCGTCCGTGGTGAAGACCTCGCGGACCGTGAGCCTGAACGGATTGACCGTCAGCGCCGTCCCGAGCGGGACCTGCGCGGGGGCGGGAGGGGCCGCCGTGGCGAGGCCGCCGAACGCGGCGGTGACAACGAGGAAGAGGCCAACGAGGATGCCGCCGGCCGCGCTTGTCGGCACCTTGGCGGCGGCGCGTTTGAACCAGGCGCGGGGCGAAAAAACCCGGTCGGTGGCGGCGCGACGTCCTGGCATGGTCACAGGGTAGCGGAGCGGGTGTGGCCCGCGGCACAGCGGCGGGCGGGCAAAAAAACCGCGGTCGCACGCGGTGGGCGTGGGGCCGGGCCGGCGGGGCCCGGGGTGAAGGGGTCGCGGCCCGCGCGCGGGGGGGGGGGG
>JALAHE010000228.1 GCA_022712075.1 Galactobacter sp. | reverse complement strand
CCGGACGCCGGGCGCTCACCGCGGCGCTCGTGCGGGAGCCGCGGTGAGCGCCGGGTGCAGCGCGATGCGCGCCGCCGAGATCACAACCGGCAGCACGAGCGCCGAGCCGTGGCCCAGCGGGTGCCAGGCCACGAGCGCCCCGCCCGCCACGGCGCCGCCAGCGATGGCACAGCCGAGCACCGTCCCGGCGCGGGCCAGCGTGCGCTCGATCGCCACCCCGGGCGCGGCGGCCTGCGCGGTGTCGACGTACCAGGCCTCGAGCGGGCCGGAGTCGAGCGCGCGGTAGACGCCCTGCAGGGCGGAGGCGAGGGCGAAGAGCCAGAGCGAGGTGGAGAGCACAAAGAGCACGGTCGCGACGAGCGCGATGATCCCGGCCACGACGAGCAGCGGGCGCCGCCCCCACGTGTCGGCCACGGAGCCCGTGGGGACCTCGAGCAGGAGCGTCACGATCCCCTGCGCCGCGAGGATGAGGCCGAGCTCGCCGAGCGGGATGCCGCGCTCGGCGGGCAGCAGCACGGTCATGCCAAACGTCAGCCCCACGGGGAGCCAGCGCGTGGCCGTCAGCAACAGGAAGCGACGGGCCGCGGCCTTCTCGCCGAGCGGCGCCTTCGCCGAGCCGGCGGGAGCGGCCTGCACGGACGCGGTGCGGGCGCTCACGGCGCGTCCCCGGTCCCGGGCGCGCCCGGGCTCGCAAACGGGTCCAGCGGGGCGAGGTGCACGTGGAGCTGGCTGCGCACGGCGCGCGGGTCGCCGGCGCCGGCGTCGCGGTAGCGCGCCAGGACGGCGTCGAGCTCGGCGTGCAGCTCGCGCGCCTGCTCCGGGGTCACGGTGACGAAGCTGTCGCTGAGCCCGAAGACGTCCACCCACTCGTCGTCCCACGCGTCCTTGACCTCGTTCCAGCGCTGCATCTGCTCCGCAAACTGGTGCGCGTAGTGCTGGCCGAGCCAGTTGAGGGCCGCCCGCGCGTCCGGGGTGTCCCGCAGCTCGGAGTCGTTCCAGGAGTGCGAGGCGGTCGCAGCGGCCCACTCGCGGCGGCGCCCCTGCCCCTCCCCCGTGTCCTTGACGAGGCCCACGCCCTCAAGCTCGCGTAGGTGGTAGCTCGTGGCGCCCGAGTTGGTGCCCAGCGCCGCGGCGAGCTCCGTGGCGGTCGCCGGGCCGTTGACGCGCAGCTGGCTCAGGAGGCGGGAACGCAGCGGATGCGCGAGCACCTTGAGGGCGCGGGCGTCGAGGTGAAGGGAGGTCTCCGGCGTGCTCATAGGAACGAGCCTGACAGGCTTCCGCGCTATGCACAAGTTTTATGCATAGAAAATGTGCACTCGTGGGACGAGGAAGGCGCCCCGCCGAAGCGGGGCGCCTTCCTCACAGTGCTCGACGGCGCGATGGCCGGCTCAGACGCCCGCCTCCAGCCAGGCGCGGACCGCGTCCGAGTGCGCGCCGAGCGCGGGCGGCGCCGCCGCCGGCGCCTCGAACGCCGGGACCCAGGTGGCAGGGTGCCGGAACTGGCGCCCCACGGGCGCCCCGGCGTCGTCGTGCACCACGAGCTCCGGCTCCAGGCCCAGCTCGCGCGCGTACTCCACGCCCTCGGCAATCGTGGCGACCTTGCCCGCCGGGACGCCCACGGCCGTGAGGCGCTCCTGCCAGCTCGCGGCGGTGTCGGCGGCGAGGCCGCCCTCGAGCAACACCTCGAGCTCCTCGCGGTGACGCACGCGGGCAGGGTTCGTGGCGAAGCGCTCGTCCTGCTCCAGGCCGGCCAGGCCCAGCTCGGCGCAGAGCCGCTTGAATTGCCCGTCGTTGCCGCAGGCCACGGCGAGCGGGGCGTCGGCGCAGCGCAGCGATTGGTAGGGCGCGATGGACGGGTGAACGTTCCCCTTGCGCGTCGGCACCACGCCGGCGCCCAGGTACGCCTGCCCCTGGTTCACGAGCGCGCCCTGCAGCGAGGAGAGCAGATTGACCTTCACGTGGCTGCCGCGGCCCGTGGTCTCGCGGGCGCGCAGCGCGGCGAGGATCGCGATCGTCGCGTCCTTGGCGGTGAGCACGTCCACGAGCGCGACGCCGGACTTCATGGCCTCGCCGCCCGCCTCGCCCGTGACGTCCATGAGGCCGCCGAGGGCCTGCACCACAAAGTCGTAGCCGGCCAGCGACGCGCCCTCGCGGTCGCCGAAGCCGGAGATGGAGGCGTACACGAGGCCCGGATGCGCGGCGGAGAGCTCCTCGTAGCCGAGCCCCAGCTTGTCCATGCCGCCCACCTTGAAGTTCTCCACCACCACGTCGGCGCGCAGGGCGAGGGCGCGGGCCACCTCGCGGTCCGCGGGGTCGGCGAGGTCGAGCGCGAGCGACTCCTTGTTGCGGTTGACCGACTCGAAGTACGTGGCCTGCCCCGCCTCGGAGAACGGCGGGCCCCAGCTGCGGGTGTCATCGCCTGCGCCCGGGCGCTCCACCTTGATGACGCGCGCGCCGAGGTCGGCGAGGGTCATCGTGGCCAGCGGTCCGGCCAGGATGCGGGAGAAGTCCGCCACGATGAGCCCCTCGAGGGGGCGCGGCTGGGAAGCGGGAGCGGGGAGGGGCACGGCAAACGCCTTTCGTCTCTTCTCCCGGGCCGCTTCAGGCCGGCGCGGGTGTGACCCACACTACGTTTTTCGGGGCCCCGCCCGTTGTGCACTTGATCCAATGTGCGCCCGGGGCACAGCGCAACGCCGCCGGCCCACGCAAGGCGGGCCGGCGGCGTCGTGCAGTGAAAGGCGGCGCGCCGCTCAGGCGCGGGCGCGGGCGCGAGTTGGCGAGTGCCTTGTGCCGCTCAAGCCCGTTCGCGAGTGCGTTGTGTCGCCCAGAACGCCCTCCGGACGACACAGGACACTCGCGAACGAGGGGGAGCAACACCAGGCACTCGCGAACGCCGGGCGCGGCCCGCCGCTCAGACCTAGGTCGCCGCTCAGGCGCGGGCCACCGCCGGGATCGCGTCCCCGGCCGGGGCGTTGCCCTTGAGGTACGGCTTGGCGATCACCATGTAGATCAGGCCAACCGCCACCACCGCGAGCGCGGAGAGCAGGGTGATCCAGTCGGTGGCCCACACGCCCGTGGGCGAGTGCGGCACCACCATGTTGATCATGCCGAGGATGCCCCACGCGAGCGCGAGGATGTTCACGGGCAGGCCCCACGCGCCCATCGTGAACTTGCCGGCCGGCTTCCAGCCCTTGAGCCTGGCCCGCAGCGCCGCGAGCACCACCATGTGGAAGCCCATGTACATGCCGAGGGCCGCGAAGGAAATGATGTACGTCAGGGCGTCGGCCGAGGCGAGGGAGAGCAGCACCACGAGGATCGGCACCACGCCGGCCACGAGCAGCGCCACCACGGGAACGTGCCGCACGGAGGAGATCCGGGCGAGCGCTGTGGAGCCGGGCAGGATGCCGTCGCGCCCCATGGAGTAGGCAAGGCGCGAGGCGGCGGCCTGCAGGCTCAGGACGCAGGAGACGAAGGAAATCAGCACCACGATCAGCACGATCTTGTAGCCGACGGGCCCGAAGCCGGCCGAGAGGATCTCGGAGACCGGATCCGCGACCTCGCCGCGCACCACCGCCGCGATGTCCGGCGTGGCCATGAGCAGCGAGAGCGTGATGAAGAAGCCGGCCGCTCCGCCGATGTAGATGGTCATGCGCATGGCCTTGGGCACGCGCACGCCGGGGTTCTTGATCTCCTCGGCCACGTCGCCGCAGGCCTCGAAGCCGTAGTACATGTAGATGCCGATGAGGGCCGCCGCCGCAAACGCGAAGAAGTACGGCTTGCCCTCGCCCGCGCCGAAGCTGTTGAAGAGGATCGAGAGGTCGTGGTGGCGCGAGAAGATCAGCAGCCACACGCCCACCACGATCGCGCCGCCGAGCTCGGCGAGCAGGCCGATCATCGCGACGACGCTGAGCAGCTTGGTGCCGCGCAGGTTCAGGAGCGTGGCCAGAATGATGAGCGCGATGGCGCACGTGACCGTCACGCCGGGCGTGGCCTCGAGCCCGAGCAGCGGAGCGATGTACGTGCCGGCGCCGTAGGACACCGACGCGATCGTCACGAGCAGCGCCACGAGGTAGATCCAGCCGTTCATCCACCCCCACTTGCGGCCCCAGAGCCGGCGCGACCACGGGTACACGCCGCCGGCCACCGGATAGTTGGACACCACCTCGCCGAAGACGCAGGCCACTAGCCACTGCCCAAAGCCCACGAGGACGAGCGCCCAGATCATGGGCGGTCCGCCGTAGCCGAGCGACACGGCAAAGAGGGAGTAGATGCCCACGACGGGCGAGAGGTACGTGAATCCGAGGGAGACGTTCCCCCAGAAGGTCATCTCCCGCTTGAACGCGGGATCGTAGTCGTAACCGAGCGAGGCGAGATGCGCCGCGTCATCGTCTTCGTGCACCCGCTGTGCACCGTTTTCCTGTGCAGACACCAAGGCTCCTCCGGGGGAAGGGCGCGCGCATGTGACGCGCGTCACGCGAATGATGCGATGACCATAGCCCCGCGTCGCGCTCCCCGGGCGCCTTGGCGGCGCGGCGCGCCGGGACCACTGCACGACGGCGCGTGGCCGGGTGAAGCGGCCGGCCGGACCGGGCGCGGGTTAGATCTCCTCGCTGGCCCCCAGCACCACGAAGTCCCAGCCGAGGGAGTCCTCCTGATGCTCGTCGTCCTTGAAGCGCGCGATCACCTTGTCGAGCTCGTCCACCATCTCCGCGAAGCGCTCGCGCGTGAGGTGCAGCGTGAAGTCGGTGAGCGTCCCGCGCACCTCCGGATCCTCGCCCGTCACGTAGCTCGGCACCCAGTCGGAGATGCGGCGCAGGATGTCGATGTGGTCGGAGACCACGCCGGCGAGCACCGCCTGACCCAGCGCGGGGTCCACCACGGGCGACTCGGGGGAGCCGATCGAGCGCCCACCGCGCACGGTCACCCAGACGCGGTCGCGGCGATCGCGGGCCAGGGTCGGATCCTCGCGGATCAGCCCGGCGTCGGCGAGCACGCGCAGGTGGAAGCTGAGCTTGTTGGCCGGGACGCCGAGGCGTTCGGCGAGGTCTGCGGCGCGCCCGGAGCGGGCGGCGGCGAGGGCGTTGATGATGCGGCGGCGCAGGGGGTTGGCAAGGGCCTTGAGTACCTCGGCCGACATGGTGGTGAAGCCGCGCTCCTCATCGGCGGCCATGGCGGCCGCCCGCTCCTCGGCCGACGGCCCCTCGATCTCGCTCACGGCCTCACCTTATCCACCGGTGCGCAAACTCCCCCAGATTTCATTGCGCAATTTCTCTTGCGCAACTTTATTTGCGTATCTACGCTCGATGCATGACCACCCACCAGCACCCCAGCGACGCCCCCGCCAGCCCCGCGCCGGGCGCCAGTCCCGCGCCGGGAACCGGCGCCGCCCGCCGCGGCGTGGGGCGCGCCTACGGCTGGTGGCTCGCCTCCGACACCGCCACGGCGCTCTCCACCTCGCTCGCCGGCTTTGCCATCCCGCTCCTGGCCCTCGGCGTGACGGGTTCCCCGGCCCAGGCCGGCGGCATCGGTGACGTGGGCCTCGCGGTCCGCGCGCGCGCGCCGGCGG
>JALAHE010000024.1 GCA_022712075.1 Galactobacter sp. | reverse complement strand
GGCCGGTGGGGAGGGGATGAGTCGTCTGGTTGCGCTCGGCAACTACAAAGAGGGCAGTCATCGTGTCCCACCTCCAAGGGCGTCCTTCGGGGCCGGGATGCCGGCCGCTCACGGCCCCATGCCGTGTGATTGGGAAAACCGTATCACAGGCCGGTTGGTCGCTGTCAGTCCCTCGCGTCCCCGTGCACGCTGCGGTGCAACGCCTCCATGCGCCGGTCGAGGTCCGTCGCGATGTGCGCGGCCTCGGTCAGCTGCGCCTCGAGGCCGGCTGGCACGTTTCCCTCGTACTTGTAGTAGATCTTGTGCTCCAGCGCCGCCCAGAAGTCCATGGCGATGGTGCGGAACTGGATCTCCACGGTCACGGGCACCGGGCCGGAGGAGAGGAACACCGGGACCTGCACCACGGCATGGAGGGATTGGTAGCCGCTGGGCTTGGGATCGGCGATGTAGTCCTTGACGGTCAGCACGGTGATGTCGTCCTGGCGCGTGAAGAGGTCGAAGATCCGATACACGTCCGCCGTGAAGCTGCAGGTGACGCGCGCGCCGGCGATGTCGGTGATCTCGCGGCGCACCGCCTCCATGTCGAGGCCCACGCCGCGGCGCTGGATCTTGGCCATGAGCGATTCCGGCGACTTCACACGCGTCGACACGTGCTCGATCGGGTTGTAGGAGTGCATGTGGAGGAACTCCTCGCGCAGGATCGCGATCTTCGTCTCCACCTCGCGCAGGCCGAACTCGTACTCGAGGAGGAAGCGGCGCAGCTCGCGGCGGCCCTGGCGTAGCTCGGACCCGATCTCCTGATTCTCCGCCGCGGTGAAGAGCGGCAGCGCCGCGCGCAGGGCCGCGGAGGCTTCTCCGGGCTCCCGGGAGGGAAGCGGGGGCAGGGGAGTTTGGCTGTCCTCGGTGCTGTGCATGGCGTCCTTTCGCTCCCGCGAGGCTACCTTCCGCGGCTGGGGAAGCGATGTGAGGGTAGGGCTCACAATTTGCCCCGGAGCAAAGGTCGTGGGGCAGTGGTCAACCGAAGAACATTGATCTATAACGCCCCCATCTTTTTGGGGTTAGGCTTTGACAAACGCACGTCGGGGGGCTGCGTTCTAGGGGGTTGAGATGAGCAGTGTGAAGGAACGAGCCGAGCGGCAGGGACACGCCCTGGACGAGCTTGGTCTCGAGATCGTCGAGGGTGCGGTTTCGGCGGGCTATCGATACACGATCGAAGGGCTGCAGGACCGCTTTACGCTCACGCGCAGCAGCGCCAGGGACGTGATGCACCAGCTCGAGGTGCTCGGTCTCGTGACGCCGCGTCGCAGCGTGGGCGTGGTCGTGAACCCGCAGGACCAGTGGAACGTGGGCGCGGCCAAGGTCATCCGCTGGCGCCTCTCAGGCCGCCGCGCCACGCAGCAGTTCGGCGAGCTCGCCATGTTGCGCGCCGGGGTCGAACCGCTCGCCGCGGCCGGCGCCGCCCAACACGCGCCGCTGCACGTGCGTCAGCGCCTCATGGAACTCGGCGAGTTCATGGTCACCGACCGCGCCGCCGCCCAGCCGCGCGAGCTCCTGGAGGCGGACGCCGAATTCCACATGCTCCTGCTGCGCTACAGCGGCAACAGCTTCTTTGCCTCCTTCGGCGCCCTCGTGCGCGAGACCGCCAGGCAGCGCGGACGCCAGGGCATCGCGCCGTTCAAGCCGAGCGAGCCCCTCGCGCGGGCCCACCTGGACGTCGCCCGCGCCATCATGGACGGGGACTGCCTCACGGCCGAGCTGCACGCGGCGCCCATCGCGGAGGATCTGCGCGACGTGGCTGGCGTCGCGCCGCCGCTCACCGCCGTCCCCAGCCCCGAGCGCTCGGTGAGCGTTCACGCGGTCTGAGCGCACGACGTCGTGCGCTGAGCAAGCGGAGGGCCCGCCTCAGGCGGGCCCTCCTTGAGCTCCCCGCCCGACTCAGGCGGCGGGGGAGCGCAGCTGCTTGGCCATCACGGCCCAGATGACGAGCGCCCCCACGACGAGCGCGAGGCCTCCCCACGCCACGGCCCAGCCGATGCCGAGCAGCGAGCCGAGCACCGCCAGGGTCACGCCGTTGCCCGTGCGCAGGCCGGAGCCGAACATGTTGTACACGCCCACCACGCGTCCGCGCTCCTCGGTCTTGGCCCGCAGCAGCACGAGCGCCTGGCCGATCGTGGACGAGGTCAGGGCCGCCACGCCGCCGACCACGAGCGCAGCGACGGCCAGGACGTACGAGGTGGAGAGCGCCACGGTGATGGTCGTTGCACCGAAGAGCACGGTCGAGATCACGGCGGCCTTCGCGGAGGGGCGGACCCAGCCGGTGGCCTCGAGCAGCAGGCCGCCAACCACTCCGCCCACGCCGTTGGCGAAGAGCAAGAGGCCGTAGCCGATCCCTCCCTCGTCGCCTGCACCCAGGGTCGTGGCGAAGTCGGGGATGGAGACCTGCAGCGAGCCGCCGATGCACAGCGCGGCGAGGCCGGAGATGAGGATCATGCCGAGGAGCACCTTGTCGTGCGCCACGGAGCGGATGACCCCGAACATCTCTCCGAAGCCGGGGCGCTTGCTGAGCACGAAGCCGCTGCGCGTGTGCCCCGTGTACGGGGTGCGGGCCATGAACACCGTCATGGGCAGGTAGAAGAGGATATTCGCGAGGATGCCCCAGGCCGGGCCGAGGAACCAGAGCAGGAACGAGCCGATGATGGGGCCGGCGAGCATCCCGAGGTTGCGGAACGTTGCATTCAGGCGGACGGCGCCGGGGAGGTCGTGGGGCTCGGCGTAATCGTGCAGCATCATCTGCTCGGCGGGCGCCCAGAGCGCGCCGGCGCAGCCGTGCAGGACCAGGAGCACGCAGGCGTGCCAGAGCTCGAGGGTGCCGGTCATGAACAGGACGCCCCACGCGAGGGAGACGAGCATGAAGAGGCCCTGGGCGATCTGGATGAGCTTGCGGTTGTCGTAGCGCTCGGCCAGCGCGCCGAACGGCACGGAGAGCAGCAGGAACGGCAACCAGTGCGAGATGACCTGGAAGCCCGTCAGCACGGGGGAGTGGAAGGTCTGCCAGAGCACCCAGTAGGTGATGACGTGCTCGATGTTGTCGGCCATCATGCTCAGCCCGGCCCCGAAGAGGTACGGGCGGGTGAGCTTGTCCTTCAGGGCGGCAAACTTCACTGGTTTCGGCGGCGGCTGGTGACTCACCCTGCCATCTTGGTGCTGAAGGGCCGCTAGCGG
>JALAHE010000227.1 GCA_022712075.1 Galactobacter sp. | reverse complement strand
GCGCGGTACACGGCCTGGACCGGGTAGTCGGTGAACTCGCCGGTGCCCTTGACGCTGCCGTCGCCCTGCAGCTCCTGGCGCTCCATCTTCAGGCCGACGACCTTGCCGTCCTCGCCGAGAATCTCCACGGGGGACTGCAGGAAGTGCAGGTGCAGGCGGCGCGAGGCGCCGGTGTCCTGCTCCTCGACGATCCAGTTGGTCAGCGTGTTGACCATCGTCTTGACCTGGTTGTTGGTCTTGATCGCCTCGTCCGAGGCCTCGTCGAACTCGAAGTCCTCGGGGTAGAGCACGATGTCGACGTCGCGGGAGTGCGAGAGCTCGCGCAGCTCCAGCGGGGTGAACTTGATCTGGGCCGGGCCGCGGCGGCCGAAGATGTGCACATCGGTGACGGGCGAGGACTTGAGGCCCTCGTAGACGTTCTCAGGGATCTCGGTGACGAGCAGGTCGTCGGCATGCTTGGAGAGCACGCGCGCCACGTCCAGGGCCACGTTGCCGTTGCCGATGACGGCGATCTCCTTGGCGTTGAGCGGCCACTCGCGGGGCACGTCCGGGTGGCCGTCGTACCACGAGACCACGCGGGAGGCGCCGAAGGAGCCCTCGAGCTCCTCGCCCGGGATGTTCAGCGCGGCGTCATCGTTGGCGCCGGTCGCGAAGATGACGGCGTCGTAGAGGTCGCGAATGTCGGAGAGCAAGAGGTCTCGCCCGTAGGTGACGTCGCCGATGAAGCGGATGTCGCCGCGGTCGAGGACCTTGTGCAGCGCGTTGACGATGCCCTTGATGCGCGGATGATCCGGGGCCACGCCGTAGCGGATGAGGCCGTAGGGGGCCGGGTGCTGATCGAACAGGTCGATGCTGACCTCGAAGTCCCGCTCGGCCTTGGTCAGGATGTCTGCTGCATAGACACCGGCCGGGCCGGCGCCGATGATGGCGACGCGCAGGGGACGATTCTCCAGGGGGGAGGGCACTGACGGATCCTTCCGACTCTTCGTGGCCTTCTCGGTGGGCGCGCCGTGTGCGAACGCGCGAAGACCATCGTCAATTCTAGGTGCGTGTCCTGGGAGAACCCTTCACGGGTGAGCCAGGCCACCTCTTTGACAACACTATGGTATCCAAATTGCCTCGCGTGGCGGCGGGCGCGTGACGAGCGGAACGTTGACGTGACAAGTAGCCGCCCGAGTGATGTCCTGGCATGGTGACCCCCGTTCTCCCCGCACCCTCCTCCCGCCGCATCGGGATGCTGTACGGCGTCGCCGCGTACGTGATGTGGGGCTTCCTGCCCCTCTACTTCCTCACGATCGCCACCTCCTCCCCCGTGGAGATCGTGGCGGCGCGCGTGGTCTTCTCGCTCGTCCTGTGCGCCCTCCTCCTCACCGTCACCCGCACGTGGTCCTCCTTCATCAAGGTCTTCACGACGCCGCGGCTGACGTTCACCCTCGGCCTGGCCTCGGCGCTCATCGCCGTCAACTGGCTCACCTACACCTTCGCCGTGCTCGGCGGAAACACGGCCGAGGGCTCCCTCGGCTACTTCATCAACCCGCTCGTCTCCACGGCGCTGGGCGTCCTGGTGCTGAAGGAAAGGCTCTCGCGCCTGCAATGGGCCGCCATGGGCATCGCCCTCTTGGCCGTCGTGGTGCTCGCCGTGGGCTACGGGCAGATCCCCTGGATCAGCCTCATCCTTGCGTTCTCCTTCGGCTTCTACGGGCTCGTCAAGAACCGCGTGGGCAAGGAGGTGGGAGCCGTCGAGGGCCTCACCGCCGAGACGGCATGGCTCACGCCCGTGGCGCTCGTGGTCCTCGCGATCATGGGTTTCCAGGGCACGCTCACGATCTTCTCGCAGGGCCCCGGCCACTTCTGGCTGCTCGCCGCGAGCGGCGTCGCCACCGCCGTGCCGCTGCTCGCGTTTGCGGCGGCGGCCTCGCGCCTGCCGCTGACCACCGTGGCGATGCTGCAGTACATCGCGCCGACCATGCTCTTCTTCATGGCCGTGTTCGTGTTCCACGAGCCCATGCCGCCCGAGCGCCTGGCCGGCTTCTGCCTCGTGTGGGTGGCCGTGGTGCTGCTCATCATCGACGCGCTCCGCCAGTCCAAGCGCGCCCCGCACCCGGCGGTGTAACCGCCCCAACGCGCGACGACGCCCGGTGACCTTTTTGTTGAAAGGTCACCGGGCGTCGTCGTGCATTGGGTCAGCCGGGGCGGCTCAGACCCCGATCTCCTCCGGATGCGTGTTGAGGCGCGAGTGCTGGCGGCCGTAGGCGAAGTAGATGATGAAGCCGAGGGCGAGCCAGACCACAAAGCGCAGCCAGGTTTCCACCGTCAGGTTCATCATGAGCCACAGGCACACGATGCCCGCCACGATCGGGAGCACGGGGCTCCACGGCACCTTGAACGATCGCTTGAGGTCGGGGCGACGCTTGCGCAGCACCGGCACGCCGAAGCAGACCAGGACAAACGCCGAGAGCGTGCCAATGTTGATCATTTCTTCGAGCACGCCGACCGGGACGATGCCGGCGATGAGCGCCGTGACGACGCCGATGATGATCTGGAGGCGGGCCGGGGTCTTGGTCTTCTCGTTGGTCACGGAGAGCCAGCGCGGCAGCAGGCCGTCGCGCGAGAGCGCGAAGATGATGCGGGTGACGCCGAGCAGCAGGACCATGATGACCGTGGTCAGGCCGACGAGGATGCCGATCGAGATGATGGCTGCCGCCCATTCGGCACCGACCAGGACAAACGCCGACGCGAGCGAGGGCGACTTCTCTTGGGCGAGCTGCTTGTACGAGACCATGCCGGTCACCACGAGCGTCACGAGGATGTAGAGCACCGAGACGATGACGAGGCCGCCGAGGATGCCTCGCGGCAGGGTGCGCTGCGGGTCTTTGGTCTCCTCCGCCGTGGTGGCGACGACGTCGAAGCCGATGAAGGCAAAGAAGACGAGCGCGGCGCCGCCGAGGATGCCGAACACGCCGTACATCGTCGGGGCCTGGCCGGACATGAAGGCGAAGAGCGAGGTCTGCAGGACGTCGAGGCCCTCGCCCTTCTCGGCCGGGGGCACGAAGGGCTGGTAGTTCTCGGCCTTGACGTAGAAGAAGCCGGCCACGATGACGAAGAGCGTGATGCCGATCTTGATGATCGTGAAGACGTTTGAAACGCGGGCCGACATCTTGGTTCCGGCGATCAGCAGGGCCGTGAAGACGGCCACCACGAAGATGGGCGCCCAGTCGAAGTGCAGCCCGTCAAACTCGCCGAGCACCACGGTGTTGATGTCCCAGTCGAAGACCTTGAACACCACCGCTAGATAGACGCCCCAGTAGCTGGCGATCACGGCGGCGGCGAGCAGCATCTCGAGGATCAGGTCCCAGCCGATGATCCACGCGACGAGCTCGCCCATGGAGGTGTAGCTGAACGTGTACGCGGAGCCCGCCACCGGGATGGTCGAGGCGAACTCGGCGTAGCACATGATCGCCAGGCCGCAGACGACGGCCGCGATGATGAACGAGATGATCACTGCCGGGCCGGCCTTGGTGGCGGCCGCCTTGGCGCCCACCGAGAAGATGCCCGCGCCCACGGCCACCGCCACGCCCATGAGGGCCAGGTCCCACGCCCCCAATGAGCGCTTGAGGTTGCGTTCCTCGTCCTCCGTCGAGGCCAGCGCGGCCTCGACACTCTTCCTTCTCATGACACTCATGGGTGCCCCCCTCGGATTCGGGTTACGAATGTGCGCGCCACACTACGTGACATACATCACAGTGCAAGTCAAAGCGTGCGGTGTGGCGGGATGAGCCAGCCCTTCGACCGGCTGGACCACCGTAGACTAGCGGCATGGCCGAGCCGTTCTTTTCCCAGTTCACCTCCCTCGTTCCCAAGTACTTCGACGAGGAGTGGAAGCCGGAGGACGGCCTCTCGCGCGCCGAGCTGGACGCCGACCTCGCCGAGTCCGGCGTGCAGCTGCCCGCCTCGCTCGAGGCCCTCTACCTCGCCGTGGGCGCGGTAGAGGACATCATGGAGGCCTACTACTTCATCTGGGACGCCGACGAGCTCGAGATCGAGGACGGGTTCCTGCTCTTCATGGAGGACGAGGACGAGCGCTTCACGTGGGGCATCCCCGTGGCCTCGCTCGACGTCCCCGACCCGCTGGTCTGCCGCCGCACCAACGCCAAGGGCACGTGGAGCGACATGGAGGGCACCCTCTCCGAGTACCTGCTCGACTACTTCGCGTGGGTCTTCGAGGACGTCGCCCCCGCCGTGGAGGACGACGAGGACGACGAGGCGTGAGCCTGCCCGCCTGGGAGTCGCACGCGCCGGCGGGCTACGCCTGCCCCTTCTGCGAGCTCGTGACCGGGGCCTCCCCGTTCTCGGCCGACAATCTGTGCGCCCCGGGCGATCTGCTCTACCGCGACGAGCTCGTCAGCGTCCTCATCGCTTGCGACGGCTTCGGCGATCACGAGGGCCACGCCATGGTGATCCCCACAGCGCACCTCGAGTCCCTCTACGACCTGCCCGACGACGTGAACGCGGCGATCGCCGTCATGTCGCGGCTCGTGGCGCTCGCCATGAAGGCGGCCTGGCGGCCGCAGGGAACCAGCGTGCGCCAGCACAACGAACCGGCGGGCAACCAGCACGTGTGGCACTACCACCTGCACGTCTTCCCGCGGTGGGAGGACGACAACCTCTACCGGCAGCTGCGCCACCGCGTGCCGGTGGACGTGCGGGCCGCCAAGGCGGCCGAGCTGGGCGCGGCACTGCGCGGCGTGCTGCTGGCCGAGGGGCGGGACGGCTCCGGCGTCGTCGCCGGCTAGCTGTACCGCCTGGCTCCCGCCAGGTTGGGCCGGCGGCCGCCCACGAGCTCGGCGCTCAGCCCCAGGCAAGCCCGTGCAGCGAACGCTCCCCCACGTTTTCCCCGGCGCGCACGCGCGCCAGCACCCCCTCCATGTCACCCACGGTGCGGCTCGAGAGATTCCTGCCCCACGCGCCGTCGAGCGTTGATTGGATGACCCAGCCGCTCTCCCCCGCCCCGCCGTTGGCGTGGGCGAACGTCCCGCCGACCACGTCGATGAAGACCTCATCGAGCTCGCGCAGCAGCGCGGCGGAACCCGCGTCGCAGGCGTCGCACGCGCAATCGGGGACGAGGATGGCCTCGGCCGGTTCGCCACCGCCCACGCCCAGCGCCACGGCGTTGGAGGCGCTCCCCGCCCAATCCAGCAGGACCACCGTCAGGGGAAGGGCCCCGAGCTTGGCGGGCGAAAGGATCGCGGCGCGGCCAACCCCCTCATACATCTCGGCCACCCAGGCCGGCGTGCGGGAGGTGCGCAGCTCGGCGAAACCCGCCTCTTGCAGCGACTCGGCCCACGCCTGGGCGCGCTGGGCCACGATGAGGAAGCGCCCGGGGTCGGTGATGCGCCCCTCCGCCTCCGCGTCGGCCGGTTCCCCGGGATGCGGGGCGTCCCAGCCGGCGGCCGGGTCGGGACGCAGGTCAAAGCGCCGATCCACCTCGGCGATCAGGGCTGTCAGGTCCATGCCCACACCCTAGGCGCTCTCCCCCGGCTTCGGGGGAGGCCCACGCTGACGGTGTCAGCGTGGGGCGGAATCAGCCCTCGCGCGTGACGACGGCGTCGGCGAAGGAGACGAGCGCGCTCTTGACGGTGCCCTCGGGCAGCGGGGCGAGGGCCTCGACGGCGGCTGCAGACCACTCCTTGGCCACGGCCCACGCGCGCTGTGTGGCGGGCTGGGCGGCGAGGGCCTGCACGGCGGCGGCGAGGGCCTCGTCGCTGCTCAGGTCGGCGTCGATGAGCTCCACCACACGGGCGGCCTCGGCGTCGCCCGCCGCGGCGTCCTGGCGCAGCAGGAGCACGGGGAGCGTGGGGACCTTCTCGCGCAGATCCGTGCCGGCAATCTTCCCGGACTTCTTGGAGGCGCCCGTGACGTCGAGGACGTCGTCGGCCAGCTGGAAGGCGATGCCGACCTTCTCGCCGTACTCGGAGAGCACCTTGACGGCCTCGTCGCCAGCGCCGCCGAACCACGTGCCGTACTCGCCGGCCGCGGCGAGCAGGGAGGCGGTCTTGTCGCTCATGACCTGGAGGTAGTGCTCCACCGCGTCGTCGGTTTCGCTGGGGCCCACGAACTCGTGGAGCTGGCCCAGGCACAGGCGCTCGAAGGTGCGCGCCTGCAGGGCAACGGCCTGCGGGCCGAGCTCGGCGCCGAGGACGGAGGCGCGGGCCAGGATGAGGTCGCCCGTGAGGATCGCGACCGAGTTGCCCCAGACGTGCTGGGCCGTGGGAGCGCCGCGGCGCAGGGGCGCGTCGTCCATGACGTCGTCGTGGTACAGCGTGGCGAGGTGGGTCATCTCCACGATCGTGGCCGACTTGATGACCTCGTCGTTGATGCCCTGCTCGCCCAGGAGCGAGGAGAGGAGCACGAGGAGCGGGCGCACGCGCTTGCCGCCGGCCTCCGCGAGGTGGCGCGAGGCGCGGTCGATGACCGGGTCGGAGTTGGCGATGGCGTCGAGGAGCTTCTTCTCGACGCGGGCCATGCCCTCCAGCACGGCCGGGCCGAACTCGGGGTCCTCGGCCAGCGCGCGGAAGCCCGCGGGCAGCTGGATGGAGGCGACGATCGCCTGGGTGGCCGGATCGAGGTCGATCGAGTCCGGCACGCCGTGTCCGGCGGACGTCCAGGAGGAATCACTCACGGTGCTCTGGCCTACTTCGTGGTCTGTGCTCGGCCGCGGCGCGGGGCCGCGGGGGCGGGCTTGGTGTTTGATGCCGGCGGGAAGAGGCCCTCCAACACGTGCATCACTCTATCGTCAAAGCTCGGGGCGTCCTTGGCCGTCAGATTGGCCATGGCCTTGACCACGAAGCGCATGAGCGGCGGGACGCTCATGCCCGTGGCCAGGGCGGCGGACATGATCTTCGGGTTGCCGATCAGGCGGGCGAAGACCTTGCCGAGCGTGAAGTGCGAGCCCCAGGCCTGGCGCACCACGTCCGGGTACGTGGCCAGGACGGCATCGCGCTGGGCCTGCGTGGTGCCGCGGGTTCCGCCGGCGGCCACGATGATCAGCTCGGCGGCGTAGCGGGCCGCCTCCATGGCGTAGGAGATGCCCTCGCCGTTGAAGGGGGAGACCATGCCGGCCGAGTCGCCCACGAGCAGCGCGCCCGGGACGTAGTGCGGGGTGCGGTTGAAGCCCATGGGCAGCGCCGCGCCCTTGACGCCGCCGATCTGGTGCTCGGCGTCGAAGGCGCGCTCGGCGCCCATGCCGGCCGTCCACTCCGTGAGCACCTTGCGGTAGTCCAGCTTGCCGAAGTGCTTGGAGGAGTTGAGGATGCCCAGGCCCACGTTGCACGTGCCGTCACCCACGCCAAACACCCAGCCGTAGCCGGGCAGCGGCTTACCGTTGGCGTCCGGCAGCTCCAGCCAGCCCTCCATCCAATCGAGCTCGTGCTCGGCCGGCGAGGAGTAGTAGGTGCGGTAGGCGACGCCGAGCGGGCGGTCGTCGCGCTTGGGCAGCCCGAGGGACAGGGCCGTGCGGGTCGAGTTGCCGTCGCAGGCCAGGACCAGGTCGGCGTGGACGTCCACGGTCTCGCCGGTCTTGCGACCGGCCGCGTCCATGATCGCGGCACGCAGGCCGATGACGCGGCCCGTCTCGTCGCGCAGGGCCTCCGTGACGGAGTGGCCCTCGAGAATCGTGGCCCCCTCGGAGCGGGCCAGGGCCGCGAGGTCCTCGTCGAAGCCGAGGCGCGTGCGCACCAGCCCGTAGTCCGGGAACTCGGAGAGACCGGCAAACGGGAAGTCGACGCTGCGGCCGCGGGCCACGAGGCGCAGGCCCTGCTGCTTGCGCCAGATCGACTCGTCGGAGTGGTCAAGGCCCACGAGCTGCATCTCATGGACGGCGCGCGGCGTGAGCCCGTCGCCGCAGACCTTCTCGCGGGGGTAGTGAGTCTTCTCCAGCACCGTCACCTCGAGGCCGGCGCGGGCCAGGTAGGTGGCGGCCGTGGAACCGGCGGGGCCACCGCCGGCGATGAGAATGCGCATGAGTGCTGAACTACCCCGTTGTTGTCTGGTGCTTGCCTTGGTGCCCGCGCACGCTGCGCCGCGGGCCGCCAGGGATCAGGCCTCGGGCTTGAAGCCGCGGTGCACGGCCACGATGCCGCCGGTCAGGTTGCGGTACTGGACGTTCTGCCAGCCCGCCTCCGTGAGGCGGTGAGCCAGCGCGTCCTGGTTGGGCCAGGCCTGGATGGACTCGGCGAGGTACACGTAGGCGTCCGGGTTGGAGGAGACCTTGGTGGCGACCCACGGGAGCGCCTTCATGAGGTACTCCTTGTAGACGTAGCGGAACGGCGCAAACGTCGGGTCGGAGAACTCGGCGACCACGATGCGGCCGCCCGGCTTCACGACGCGGTACATCTCGCGCAGCGCCTTGTCCGGGTCCTGCACATTGCGCAGGCCAAAGCTGATGGTGGCGGCGTCGAAGCTGTTGTCCTCGAAGGGCAGGTTCATCGCGTCGCCCTGGACAAAGTTGATGTCGGGGCGGCGGCGGCGGCCCACATCGAGCATGCCCTCGGAGAAGTCGCAGGCCACGACGTCCACGCCGGCGTCGGCGTAGGGCTCGGAGCTGGTGCCCGTGCCGGCGGCGAGATCGAGCACGCGCTGGCCGGGGACGGCGTCTACGGCGGCCACGACGACGCGACGCCAGTAGCGCGTCTGACCGAGGGCCAGCACGTCGTTGGTCAGATCGTAACGACGGGCCACGCCGTCGAACATCCGCTGGACCTCTTCTGGCTGCTTCTGCAGGCTTGCGCGACTCACCCCTCCAGTCTGGACTGTTTCTGCCCTCGAAGCGAAACCGGGTGGCCCCGCTCACCCCTCGGGGCGGCCTCCCTCACACCCGCGCGCGCACGAGTGCATAGGTAGACTGGGGCGGTCATGATCGATGCTTCCGCCAGCACCCTGCGCGTGCTTTCCCTCCCGCATCCGCTGGCCGCGACGGAGGATCCCCTCGAGCACCTCGCCGGTGATGCCACCCTCACGTGGTCTCGCCACGGCAATGGTCTGCTCGGTTTCGGCGAGATCGCCCGCTCCACGGCGCAGGGCCCGGAGCGCTTCGCGCTCCTGTCCGCGTGGCGCACCGAGTTCTTTGCCGGCGCCGAGGTGCACGACGGCGTGGGCACGCCGGGCAGCGGTCCCCTCGCCTTTGGCTCCTTTGCCTTCTCCAAGACCTCAAGCCAGGTCTCGACGCTGATCGTTCCCGAGATCGTGCTCGGCTTCCGCGACGGCGCCGCCTGGATCACCTGGATGACGCGCGACCCGCGGGCCGAGCTGACGCTGGACGGCGCCCTCGTGCGGCTCGAGGCGCTACGCGAGGAGGCGCACGAGTCGCACGGCGCACGCGTGACGTCGGTGGACGACGGCGGCGTGAGCGTCGACGCGTACCGCGCGGCCGTGGCCGCCGGGGTCGAGCGCATCCGGGGCGGCGAAGTCGAGAAGATCGTGCTCTCCCGCGACGCGGTGCTCAGCCTCGACGCCCCGGTTCCCGTGGCCGACACCCTGCGCGAGCTCTCCGTTCGCTACGTGGATTGCTGGACCTACGGCGTGGACGGCCTGCTCGGCGCCACGCCGGAGATGCTGATCCAGGTCATGAACGGCACCGCCCGGGCGCGCGTCCTGGCCGGGACGCTGGATCGCCGGGCCGGCCTGGAGGCGGGCGACGCCGCGGCCACTGCCGAGCTGGCCGCCGATCCCAAGCAGCGCCAGGAGCATCAGTACGCGATCGACTCGCTCACGGCGGCGCTCGGCCCGCTCGTGACGGGCCTCGAGGCGCCGAGCGAGCCGTTCGTGCTGCAACTGCCCAATGTGTGGCACCTGGCCTCGGACGTGCGCGCCAAGCTCGCGCCCGCCGCCGACGGCTCCACGCCCGGCATTCTCGAGCTGTTGCCCGTGGTGCACCCCACGGCCGCGGTGTGCGGCACGCCGCGCGAGCGCGCTGGCGAGATCATCCGCGAGCTCGAGGGTGTGGACCGCGGCCTCTATGCGGGCCCCGTGGGCTGGGTAGACGGTGCCGGCAACGGCGAGTTCGGCATCGCCCTGCGCGGCGGGATCGTGGAGCCCTCCGGTACCGCAGTGCGGCTGTGGGCCGGCTGCGGCATCGTGGCCGACTCCGAACCGGAGGCGGAGCTGGCGGAGACCTTCGCCAAGATGCGCCCCATGTTCCAGGCGCTCGGCGCCCCGCTGCCCGCGGTCCGCTAGCCCCGCAACCCAGCCCCGCGCCGTCGGGCACCGGGTCCATCGCGTTCGCGCGTGGCGGGGGGGGGGCCCCCGCGTTGGCGGGGGGCGCGGGGGGGGGGGACGGCGCGTCGGG
>JALAHE010000226.1 GCA_022712075.1 Galactobacter sp. | reverse complement strand
GGTGCGCCCGGCGCCCTTGTCCCACACTGCTCCCGCCCCACCCAACCCCACCCCGGGCGGCCCCCCCCCTGGGGGGCGGGCCCGCCTGCGCTCACGTAAGGACTCGAGTGCCGGAAGGCGAAGGTGTTCTCTAGACCACCACGTCTTGCCCGAGCCGGAAGCGCAGCGTCGAGCGCACCTGCGGCCACTCGGCGGCCGTGATCGAGTAGACGCACGTATCGCGCAGGGAGCCGTCGCGGGTCCGCGCGTGCGAGCGCAGCACGCCGTCGAGCTTGGCGCCCAGCCCCTCGATCGCCGTGCGCGACTGCTTGTTGTGCCACGAGGTCCTGAACTCCACCGCGGGGCAGCCGAGCTCGTCGAAGGCGTGGCCGAGCAACAGCAGCTTGGACTCGGCATTCGTCCCGGAGCCGTGCGCCGACGCGGCGTTCCAGGTGGAGCCGATCTCCACGCGCGGCAGCGAGGCGTCGATGTTCATGTACGTCGTCATGCCGATGACGCGCTGATCGCGCTGCGACACGGTTGTGAAGGCGAGCATGCTGCCAGCCTCCTGCAGCGCCAGCCGCCGCTCGATCTCGGCCCGCATGCCCTCCGGCGTGGGGATGTTGGTGTACCACAGCCGCCACAGCTCGCCGTCCTTGACCGCCTCGATCAGCCCCTCCTCGTGCTCCAGGCTCAGGGGCTCGAGGCGAACCAGGTCTCCGGTCAGGGTCAGGGGCTTCAGCGCGCTCATGCCCCCACGCTACGGCGGGGCACGGCTGGGAGGAAAGCACACGACGTCGTGCGCTCAGGCCGTGACGCGGCCCGCCCCGGCGGGCCCCACCGAACGTTCGCGAATGCCGCGTGATGTTGGCTCGAGCTCGCGAGTGCGTTGTGCCGCTCGGGAGCCGCTTTCAGCGACACAAGCGACTCGCGAAAGAAGCTGACAAGCACGAGGCACTCGCGAACCGCGCCCGGAATGCCCGACGGCGGGTGGTTGGCTCGGGCGCCCGGGCGGCGGCAAACGCCCGGGCCGGCCACGCCGCGTGACGGCTTCCAGCGTGGCGCGACGGCCCAGCAAAGATCCTTGGCTAACGTGCGGTCAACACCCGCGCCAGGAGTTAGTCTAATTGCATGAATAAATCCCGCATCGCCGCCGTCACGGCTTTCCTCCCCGAGGAACGCCGCAGCGCAGCGCAGACGGAGGCCCGGCTCCTCGAGAGCAATCCCGGCCTTCACCTGCCCACGGGACTCATCACGCGCATGACCGGCGTCGAGTCCGTCTACGTCCGCCCAGCGGACTGGCAGGCCTCCGACCTCGCCGTCGCGGCCGCGCGCCAAGCCCTCGAGGCCTCCCCCGGCGAGGTGGACCTGCTCATCTTCGCGAGCGCGAGCCAGGACCTCATCGAGCCGGCCACGAGCCACATCGTGAATCACAAGCTCGGCCTCGAGGCCCCCGTCTTCGACGTGAAGAACGCCTGCAATTCGGTCATCAACGCCATGCAGGTCGGCTCGGCCCTCATCGAGGCCGGCGTGCACCGGCGCATCCTCATCGCGAGCGGCGAGGGCCCCACGTCGGCCGTGCGGTGGAAGGTCAGGGACAAGGAGCAATTCCTGCGCTCCTTCCCGGGCTACGTCATGGGCGACGGCGGCGCGGCCGTTCTCCTGGAGGCCGCCGAGCCGGGCAGCGAGGCGGGCATCCTCGCCTCCTCCTTCGTCTCCGTCTCCAGGCACTGGACCGTGGGCACGCTCCCCGGCGGCGGGACCATGGGCAAGCAGGACCCGGAGAGCCTGTACTTCGACATGGACGGCGCCGGCCTGCAGAGGGCCTTCCTCGAACTGGGCCCCGGGCCCGTCGAGGAGCTGCTCACGCGCGAGGGCCTCACCACCGAGGACTTCGACCTCGTGGCCATCCACCAGGTGGCCCTGCCCCACGTGGCGCCCGTGCTCGCCCGGCTGGGAGTGGCGAGCGAGAAGGTCGTGGTGACCGTGGCGGATCACGGCAACCTCGCCTCCGTCACCCTGCCCCTGCAGCTGCAGCTGGCCAAGGAACGCGGCATGATCGGCCCCGGCTCGCTGATCCTGCTCATCGGCCTGGCCGGCGGCATCAGCCTGGGCCTCATGATCGTGAGGCTCTGATGAGCGCGCGGCTGGGCATCGCCGTTCCCGTTTTCAACGAGCGCAACTGGATCCTGCCCACGCTCGAGGCCCTGCGGGACCAGGACGACACCGACTTCGACGTCGTCTTCGTGGACAACAACTCAACGGACGGCTCGGCCGCCTTCATCGAGGAGACCGCAGCAGCATGGGGCATGGACCGCTGGCGCGTCATCCACGAGGCCCAGAAGGGCACGGGCGCCGCGGCGGACACGGGCCTGCGCGCCTGCATCGACGCCGGCGCCACGATCTTGGGCCGCACCGACGCCGACTGCCTTCCCCGCAAGGACTGGACCGCCGCACTGCGGCGCTGCCTCGCGCCCGTCGAGGAGGGCGGCTTGGGCCTGGGACTCGTGGGCGGCAGCCTGCTCCCCCGCCGCGACGAGGGGCTCAGCAAGGCAACCATCGGCGCGCTCGTGGGTGCCGTAGCCGTCGCCGAGGCCTTCGGCCAGATCCGGCCGGGCAACCGCAGCGCCCAGTACCAGGGCCCCTACATGATGGCCGCCGGCTGCAATGTGGGCATCACTTCGGAGCTCTACCTCGCGGCCGGGGGCTTCGCCCGCACGCGCATCGAGGACCTCCACGAGGACCGAGCCCTCGTCAACGCAGTTCGCCGGCTGACACCGAACTACGCCAGGCGGCGCGATGTGGTGGTGTTCGGTTCCAGCCGCCGGGTCAAGGCCTGGGGCCTGGCCAAGACGCTGCGCTGGTATAAGGACCACTCCTACCGACCCAACCACGTGGACATCCGCGACCCGGAATCGGACCGCGCCATCAACCTGGCCGAACGGCGCGAGGATCAGGGGGGCATCGAGCTGGCCCAGCGGCTCGACCGCAACGTCATGAAG
>JALAHE010000225.1 GCA_022712075.1 Galactobacter sp. | reverse complement strand
GGGCGAGGGGCTGGCGGGAGGCAGGCATGCCACCAGTGTGCACCTACCGGCGCACGCGCAGCGCCGCGAGGGTCCGCTCCAGCCGGGGGCGCATGTCCCGGTGCCCCTTGAGCTCCCAGCCCACCACGCTGACCCACGGCAGGAGCATGACCACGAGCAGGCACGCGCCCAGCGGCGCACCGGCCGCGGCGAGCACCACCGATCCGGCGCCCAGCGCAAAGGTCAGCGCCAGGAGCAGCAGGTGGAAGGCGTCGAAGCCGGGGACGAGCGCCGTGAAGCACACGAACACCATGACCACGGCGAGCGTGGCCGGCAGGGCAACGGCCAGCACCACCGCGGTGGTGCCGAGCCCCTCCTCCCCCTCCGCGTACGTGGCGGCGAGGTGCAGGCCGGCGCCGATCGCGGCGATGGAACCGTAGAGCACGATGTGCGCCAGGCCCATCCAGTGCAGGGCCCCGCGGCGCACTGCGAAGACCTCGCCGACCGGCACGATGAAGTAGATCCACCAGAGTCCGAAGGCCAGGCTCAGGCCGGCGGCACCAACGGCGGCGGCATCCACCCAGCGATCGGGCTCGGCGAGCTCGGCCTGCACGGCCGTGAAGGTGCCGAGCACCACCTCGCCGAGCGTGATGATGACAAACGCCGAGAGCCGCTCGGCCATGTGCAGCGGATGCCAGGGGATGCGCCCCTGCCGCTCGGCGAGGAGCGGGTAGGCCACCTCCTGCAGGAGCCAGATCCCCATCAGCACAAAGCTGACCCCCGCCGGGAGCGGCAGGAAGGCCTGCAGCACCCAGCCGAGCTGGGAGATGACGAGCGCCCGAACGTACGCGAGCGCCGTCGTGCGGTACTCGGGCGAGCTGCGCGCCACGCGCAGCCACAGGATGATGCTTCCCACGCGCATGAAGACGTAGCCGAGCACCATGATCTGGTTGCCGAGCGGCCCGCCGGCGTCCACCGAGGCGACCATGGGCGCGATGCCGAGGGCCAACACCAGGACCCCGGCCATCTGCATGAGCGTCACAAGGCGCACGCCCCAGTCGTCCGTGTCGAACGCGCTCAGCAGCTGCGAGTAGCTCCACCACGCCCACGTGATCCCGAAGGTCGCGAACGCGAACGTGCCGATCCCCTGCGCCCAGTGCCCCTCGGCCAGAAGGTGCTCGAGGTTGGAGGCGGCGATGGAGACCGCCACCACGGCCACGAGGTCGAAGATCAGCTCGAGCGGCGACCCGGCGCGCTCGGCCTCGCGCGGGTCCCGTCCGGTTAACGGCACGAGGCCGTGCGGGGCCCTTCGACCCCGCACGGCCTCGTTCTCGTGAGCCGCGCTCACCTAGACACCGGTCTCGCCGGCGCTGTGCTTGCCGTGCTCCGGCGCCTGCGCGTCGGTGCCCTGCGAGGCGTCGGCCGCCGGGGGGTCCTCCGTCACGACCGGCACGGCGCCCGTGGCGAGCTCCTCGGCCTCGGCGGCCTGGCGCTCCTCCTCGGCCACCTCGGTGTCGGCGGGGCCAACGAACTGCGACATGTAGAGGCGGTGGTACGCCCCGCGCGCCGCGAGCAGCTGCTCGTGGTTGCCCTGCTCCACGATCCGGCCGGCCTCCATCACGAGGATGGTGTCGGCGTCGCGGATGGTGGAGAGGCGGTGCGCGATGACAAAGCTCGTGCGGTCCGAGCGAAGGGCCTTCATGGCCTGCTGGACCAGGAGCTCCGTGCGGGTATCCACCGAGCTCGTTGCCTCGTCGAGGATCAGCAGGCTCGGGTCGGAGACGAACGCGCGCGCGATCGTGATGAGCTGGCGCTCACCGGCCGAGACGTTGGTCGCGTCCTCGTCCAGCACCGTGTCGTAGCCGTCCGGCAGGGCGCGCACGAAGCGGTCGACGTAGGTGGCCTTCGCCGCGGCGATGACCTCCTCGTCGGTTGCCTCGAGGCGGCCGTAGCGGATGTTCTCCATGATGGTGCCGCCGAACAGCCAGGCGTCCTGCAGCACCATGCCCACCTTGGAGCGCAGCTCGGAGCGGGAAAGCTCCTTCGTGTCCACGCCGTCCAGCAGGATGCGCCCGGAGTTGATCTCGTAGAAGCGCATCACGAGGTTCACGAGCGTGGTCTTGCCTGCACCCGTGGGGCCGACGATCGCCACGGTGTGACCCGGGTCCGCCTCGAAGGAGAGGTCCTCGATGAGCGGCTTGTCCTCCGAGTAGGAGAACGAGACGTTCTGGAACTGCACGCGGCCCTCGGTGCGGGCGGGGAGCTTGCCGGAGGGCTCCTCCTGCTCCTCCTCGTCAGCGTCCAGCAGCTCGAAGGTGCGCTCGGCGGCCGCGACGCCCGACTGGAACATGTTTGCCACGCCGGCGATCTCCGAGAGCGGCTGCGTGAACTGGCGCGAGTACTGGATGAACGCCGTGGCGTCGCCCAGGCTCATCTGGCCGGCGGCGACGCGCAGGCCACCCACGACGGCGATGCCGACGTAGGACAGGTAGGACACGAAGGTCATGATCGGCATCATCGACATGGACAGCGCCTGCGCCGAGAACGCGGCCTTGAAGAGGGACTCGTTGCGCTCCTCGAAGCGCTCGCGCATGTCCTCCTCGCGGCCGAAGACCTTGACCAGCTCGTGGCCCGAGAAGGATTCCTCGATCTGGCCGTTGAGCGCACCGGTGGCCTGCCACTGCGCCACGAAGCGCTTCTGCGAGGGCTTACCGATGCCGGCCATGATGACGCCCGTCAGCGGCAGCGCCACGAGGGCGATGAGCGCGAGCTGCCACGAGACCACGAACATCATGATGATGATGCCGATGACCGTCATGACGGCGGAGACGAGCTGGCTCAGGGCCTGCTGCAGCGACTGCTGGATGTTGTCGACGTCGTTGGTGACGCGGGAGAGCACGTCGCCGCGCTGGCGCGTGTCGAAGTAGTTCAGCGGCAGGCGGTTGAGCTTGGCCTCCACGTCGCGGCGCAGGCCGCGCACCACACGCATGACGAGCTTGTTAAGCAGCCAGCCCTGCGCCCACATGAAGAGCGAGGCGAGCACGTAGAGCGTGAGCACCACGAGCAGCACGTTGCCGAGGGCCACGAAGTCGATGCCCTGGCCCGGCGTGAAGACCATGGTGTTATACCGGGCGGCCTCCTCCGTCTTGCCGGCGGCACGCAGCCCCTCGATGAACTGCTCCTTCGTCATGCCGGGCGGCAAGTTACGGCCAATGAGGCCGCCGGCGATGATGTCCATGGCCCGGCCCATGACCTTGGGGGCCACGACGTTGAAGACCACGGAGATCGCCACGAGGGCGAAGACCGCGGACAGGGCCAGCTTGAACGGGGCCAGGAGCCCCAGCAGGCGCTTGGCGCTCGGCCAGAAGTGCTCGGCCTTGCGCACCGACATGGAACCGCCGAAGCCGTCGTCGATGCTCATGTCGGCCGAGGCGTCCGCCTCGGCCGACGCCACGGCACCCTCGAGCTCGGTGGCGGCCTCGGTCTGGGCCGCGGTGTCCTTCTTGTTCTTTCGCGGGCTCATCAGGCCACCTCCTCCGCGCTGATCTGCGACTGGACGATCTCTTGGTACGTGGGGCTGCTGAGCAGTAGCTCCTCGTGGGTGCCTCGGGCGACGATCTCGCCGTGCTCCAGGACGAGGATCTGGTCGGCCTCCAGGATGGTGGAGACGCGCTGGGCCACGATGATCACCGCCGCGTCCTTGGTGGGTTCCTCGAGCGCCGCGCGCAGGCGGGCGTCCGTCGCGACGTCGAGCGCCGAGAAGGAGTCGTCGAAGAGGTAGACCTGCGGCTTGGCCGCCAGGGCGCGCGCGATGCACAGGCGCTGGCGCTGGCCGCCAGAGACGTTGGTGCCGCCCTGCGAGATGGCGGACTCCAGCTGACCCTCGCGCTCCTTGACGAAGTCGGCGGCCTGGGCCACCCCGAGGGCCTCCCAGAGCTGTTCCTCCGTGGCGTCCCTCGCGCCGAAGCGCAGGTTGGAAGCCACGGTGCCGGAGAACAGGAAGGGCTTCTGCGGCACGGCGGCGATCGCGGAGGAGAGGCCCTTGCGGGTCATCTGCTCCGTGGGCACGCCGTTGATCAGCACCTGACCCGAGTCCGCGTCGTAGAGGCGCGGGATGAGGTTCAGGAGCGTGGTCTTGCCGGCACCGGTTGACCCGATGATGGCGGTGGTCTTGCCGGCCTCAGCCACGAAACTCAGGCCCGAGACGACGTTGGCCTCGGCACCGGGGTAGCCGAAGGAGACGTCGCGGAACTCGACGGCGGGGGCACCGGCCACGGGGGCCGGCTCCACGCTCGCGTCCTCGATGGAGGGCTTGGTGTCCATGACCTCGCCGATGCGCTCGGCGGAGACCAGGGCGCGCGGGATCATCATGGCCATGAAGGTGCCCATCATGACGGCCGTCAGGATCTGCATGAGGTACTGCATGAACGCCGTGAGCGAGCCGACCTGGATGGCACCCTGGTCAACGCGGTGGCCGCCGAACCACAGCACGGCCGTGGTGGCCGCCTCGAGGATCAGCATGATGAGCGGGAACATCAGCACGAAGAGGTTGCCGACGCGCACGCCCACGCCGGTCAGGGCGTCGTTCGACTCGTTGAAGCGCTTCGTCTCGTGCGGCTCGCGCGTGAAGGCGCGGACCACGCGGATGCCCGTGATCTGCTCGCGAAGGACGCCGTTGATGGAGTCGAGGCGCTCCTGGTTCTCGCGGAAGAGCGGCATGAGCTTGATGACCAGCAGGCCGACCACGAGGAAGAGCAACGGGACGGAGACCCACACGAGCCAGGACAGCCCGGCGTCCTCGCGCAGCGCCATGATGATGCCGCCGATGCACATGATGGGCGCGCTGACCATGAAGTTCAGAGCCATGAGCGTGAGCATCTGGATCTGCTGGACGTCGTTGGTGCCGCGCGTGATGAGCGTGGCCGCGCCGAACTTGTTGACCTCGCGGGCCGAGAAGTCGGAGACGCGGTGGAACACATCGCGGCGGATGTCGCGGCCGATCGCCATGGCGGTCTTGGAGCCGTAGTAGACGGCGGCGACGGCCACGATGACCTGGATGAACGCGACGATCAGCATGATGCCGCCGAGTTCCCAGATGCGGCCGACGTTGCCCGGGAGGACGCCCTGATCGATGATGTTGGCGTTCAGCGCGGGCAGGTAAAGAGTCGTGATGGTGGATGCGAGCTGGAGGATCACCACAAGGGAGATCCACCCAACGTACGGCTTAGCGTGCCGTGCGATGAGCTTGAGAAGCATGTTTTTCCTTCGTCAGGCTCCGCCCCGTCTTCCCCCCTTGGCCCGGGCGCGCGGTGCCGGCGGCCAGGTGGGCAAAGGTGAGGGAGATCGGCGGGTGGGCAACGAGGGCCGGCTGCCCCCAAAGCGACGAAAAGAATAACCCGCGACCCCGACTGGTTGGTATCCCCCAAACGGATGATTCGCCCGGGAGTTCACCGATGCACGACGGCGGGTGGCCGGGTTTTCGGCCCCTCCGCGCCCGGGGCGCGGGGAGGCACCCACGCCTCCCCGCGCCGTCGTGCAGGCGATGACCCAGCGCCCGGCGCCGGGCCGCCGCTCAGGCGAGCGGCATGTGCACCTCGGTGATCGGGCCGCCCTCGGCGTCCGGCTCACTCAGGTAGACGTTGAAGTTGCGTTCGCCGAGCGGGGCGTCCGGTCCCCCGGCCGCGAGCGTCAGTCCGTGCTCGAGCGCGTAGGCGCCGATGCGAGCATGGGCCTCCGTGATGAGCGAATACGGTCCCTCGACGCGGGCCACGACGGTCTCGCGCGTGGGCAGGCTGAGCACCTCGAGCGGTTCCGGCGCGTGCGTGCCGGGCGCCACGGGCACCCAGACCGACTCGTCGACGTCGCTCTCGCGGTACTCGCCGTCGTGCTCGATGACCCCACCG
>JALAHE010000224.1 GCA_022712075.1 Galactobacter sp. | reverse complement strand
GCGTGTAGGGGTGCCGCGGGCTCGTGAGCACCTCCACGGCGGCGCCGCGCTCCACGACCGCGCCGTCCTTCATGACCAGCACGTCGTCGGCCAGGTGCGCCACGACCCCGAGGTCGTGGGTGATGAAGAGGTAGGCGAGGCCGTGCTCCTCGCGCAGGCGAACCAACAGGTCGAGGATCTGGGCCTGCACCGAGACGTCGAGCGCCGAGACGGCCTCGTCCAGCACCACCACGTCCGGTTCGCCGGCGAGCGCCCGCGCGATGGAGATGCGCTGGCGCTGGCCGCCGGAGAGCGTGAGCGGGAAACGATCGAGCACCACGCGGTCAAGTCCCACGTCGTCCAGCAGTTCGAGGATCCTTGCCTCGCGCCGCGCCGCCGGGAAGCCGGCGGGCAGGGCGTCGAGGAGGATTCGCCGTGTGTTCCAGCGCGGGTCGAAGGAACTGAGCGGGTCCTGAGGCACCACGCCGAGCCGCGCGCGCAGCCCGCGGCGCTTGCGCTCCGGCAGCCCCGTGATGGGGGTCCCGTGCCAGCTCACCCCGCCGGCGTCCGGCGCCTCGAGCGCCAGGGCCAGGCGGGCCGTCGTGCTCTTGCCCGAGCCGGACTCGCCCACGATCCCGAGGGTGCTCCCCCGCCACAGCGCGAACGACACGTCGTTCACCGCCACGTGCTTGGCGCCGCTCGGCGTGGCGAAGACCTTGCGCAGGCCGTTCGCCTCGAGGACCACCGGCCGGGCCTGCGGCCCGTCGGGGACACTGCCCGACGACGCCTGGGGCGCCTCGGGCGCGCCCGGCACCGGGTCGTCACCCTCGGCGGCGCGCGTGGCGACGCCCAGCGCTGAGCCGGGCACCGCGCCGTCGTGCGTTGCGAGCGGCTCACCCGCGTCGCGGCCGGAGAGCCGCCTGCCGCGGGTGTCGACGCCGGGCACGGCGGCGAGCAGGGCCTTGGTGTAGGGGTGGCGCGGCGCGCCGAGCACCTCGGCGGCCGGCCCGCTCTCCACGATCCGCCCGCCCTGCATCACTGCCACGTCGTCGGCGAGCTCGGAGACCACGGCGAGGTCGTGGCTGATGAGCAGCACGGCCGTCCCCTGGTCCTTGAGCTCGCCGAAGAGCCGCAGGATCTGGGCCTGGACCGACACGTCGAGCGCCGTCGTCGGTTCGTCGGCGATGAGGATGTCGGGGGCCAGGGCCACTGCGGACGCGATGAGCGCGCGCTGGCGCAGGCCGCCGGAGAGCTCGCCCGGGCGCTGCTTGGCGCGCTCCTGCGGCAGCGGGATGCCCACCGACTCCAGGAGGCTCACCGCCTTCTCCCGGCGCGTGGCGCGGGTGCCCCAGCCGTGGGCGCTCAGCGACTCGCGGACCTCGGCGCCCACGGGGCGCAACGGATCCAGGGAGACGAGCGCGTCCTGGAGCACGAAGCCGATCGTGGCGCCGCGCAGCGAGCGGAACTGCGCCTCGCCCGCCGCGAGCAGATCGCTCCCCTCAAGCTCGAGGCGCTCCGCGCCGATGACCGCGCCCTCTCCGGCCAGGCCGACCAAGGTGCGTGCCGTGACGGATTTGCCGGAGCCCGACTCGCCCACGAGGGCGAGGCAACGGCCCTGGCGCAGGCTGAAGGAGACGTCGCGGACCACTGGATTGATCCCGCCGCGGCGGCGGAAGCCCACGTTGAGCCGTTCGACGCGCAGCAGCTCGTCGGCCGGGCTGTCGACCGCCGTCGCGGCCTGCGTTGATTCGGTGATGGCGCTCATTTCTCGCCCTTCTCCAGCGCGAGGCGCAGGTGCTGTCCGATGGTGGTGGAGGCGACCGCGACCACCACGATCACGAGGCCGGGGATGACGGTGAGCCAGGGCGCGTGCACGATGTAGCGGCGCCCGGCATCCAACAGGGCTCCCCACTCGGGGGACGGCGGGGACACGCCGAGCCCCAGGAATGCGAGGCTCGAGGCCCACACGATGGACTGGCCAACCGACATGGCCAGGATCGCCACGAGCGGGCGGATCGCGTTGGGGAAGACGTGCCGGCGCAGGATCGCCGAGCGCGGATGGCCCAGCGTGAGCGCCGCCTCGACGTAGCCGGAGCCCGAGGCCTGGAGGATCTGCGCCCTCACCATGCGGGCGTAGCCGGGCGCCGAGCCGACGGCCACCGCGAGCACCTGGGCCAGGGCCGAGGGGCCGGTCACCGCCACGACGAGCAGCGCGAGCAGCAGGGTCGGGAAGGCGAACTGGATCTCGATGAGCCGGGAGGCCACGGCGCTGACCACGCGGTTGCCGAGCGCCGCGGCGCCGCCGAGCACGAGGGCGAGCACGATGCTCAGGCCTGCCGCTCCGAGGCCGATCCCGAGGGACTGCGCGGTGCCGAACACCACGCGGGAGTACAGGTCCCGCCCCTGCTCGTCCGTGCCGAAGAGGTGGGCGAAGGAGGGGGCCTGGAGCGCCGAGCCGAGATCGAGCGCGTAGGCGTCGTGGGTCGCGAGCAGCTGCGGCGCCGCGGAGGCGACGGCCAGGAAGGCAACGACGGCGAGCGCCGCCACGAGGCCGCCCTTGCCGCGCAAGCGCGGCAGCAGTTCCGAGGCCCGACGGCGCCGGGGGCCTCCCGGGGTGGCGGCGCCTTGGGTGCCGCGGTGCGTGGCGGCCGCGGCCGCCGTTGACTCGAGTGGCTGGGTCATGACGCCTTCAATCGGGGGTCGATGAGCGAGTACGCGGCGTCCACCGCGAGGTTCACGAGCACGTAGATCGCGGCGGTGAGGATCACGACGCCCGTTACGACGGGCAGGTCCTGCTGGTTCACCGCGGTCACGAGCAGGGAGCCGACGCCGCGGCGGGAGAAGAGCGCCTCCACCACGACGGCGCCGGAGAGCGTCGCGCCCACGGCCCAGCCCGAGAGGGTGACGGCGGGAAGCATCGCGTGGCGCAGCACGTGGCGCAGGCGCACGGACGTGTCGCTCAGGCCGCGCAGCCGCGCCGTGGTCACGAAGGGCTGCTTGAGCGTGTTCTCGTACTCCGTGCGCGTCGATTGCCCCATGAAGCCCGCCAACGGAATGGCCAGGGTGAGGGCCGGCAGAACGATGCCCGCCGGCTTGTCGCCGCTGATGACGGGGAACCAGCCGAGGCCGGCGGCGAACACCACGAGCAGGAGGATGCCGAGCCAGTAGTGCGGCAGTCCGGCGGCGACGGTGTCGATGACGGCGCCCACGGAGCGCAGCCACGGGGCGCGGCCCGCGGTCAGCGTGACCCACAGGACCATGATGATCCACGCGAACACGAGCGCGAGCGCCGTGAGCGCCAGGGTGGAGGGCAGCTGCTCGGCGATGAGCGCCGCCACGGGGCGGAACTGCTGGTAGGAGTCGCCGAGGTCGCCGCGCAGCAAGCCGCCGAGGAAATCGACGTATTGCTGCCAGGCGGGGCGCTGGAGACCGAACTGCTCGTTGATGGAGGCGAGTTCCTCCGGCGTGCGTTCGATGGCCTGGCCGGCCCGGATGTTGAAGATGACCGTGGCCCGGTCCCCCGGCAGTGCGAGCTGCGCGAGGAAGGCGACGGTGGCGGCACCCCAGAGGGTCACGAGGGCGCCGAGCAGGCGGCCGCCCCAGCGCAGTACGAGCCCGCGTCCCCGGCCCGCCGGGGGCGCGGCGGGGGGCTCGAGGCCCCCCGCCGCATCCCGCTCAGGAGCTGAAGTGAGCGTCATGGAAGACCGGTCCCCCCTGCGAGTGCTCCTGCCACACGTCGACGACATCCGGGGCCACGGCAAGCGTGCTCAGCCGGTCGTAGAGGCCGATCGCGTAGGCGTGATCGGCGATGTACTCCTGGGCGTCCTGGTACGCCTTGGCCCGCTCGGCCGGGTCGCTTGCAGAGTTGCCCTCGAGGATGAACTTCTCAAGCGTCGCGTCCTGGGTGAAGGCCGAGTTGTTGCCGTTGGGGCTCTTCTCGGTGTCGGGGCGCCAGTTGATGTAGAGGATGCCGGAGGTCACCGAGGTCCAGTAGCCGGCGTAGATGTCGCTCTCGTTCGGCTTGGAGTAGGCCCCGGAGAAGAGCTCGGACTGCGGCACGGAGATCAGCGTGACCTTGAAACCCACGGCCTTGGCCTGCTCGGCCACGCCCTGCAGGATCGAGGCGCCGTCCGCGTTGACGATCGAGCCGGCGCCGTAGGGCAGCTTGGCCTCGAGGACCTTGCCGTTCTTGGTGCGGTACCCCTCGGCGTCGCGCTCACTCCAGCCCGCGGCGTCGAGCAGCTCGTTGGCCTTGGCTGCGTCGTAGCTGTAGGCGTCGGCCGCCTTCTGGCTGTAGTCGGTGGTGGCCTGGCTGACCGAGCCGTTGCCCTCGAACGGGATGACGTCGAGGCCAACGGTCTCCACGAGGGCCGGGCGGTCGAGGCTGTAGGCGAAGGCCTTGCGCACCGACTCGTCCTTGAAGATGCCCTCGCGGGTGTTAAAGGTCAGCGCCTGCGGACGGCCGCCGGTCACGTACTTCTGCAGCTGGAAGCCGCCCTGCTCGAGCTGCTGCCAATCAATGGCCGGCACGTCGTAGATCGCGTCGACCTCGTCGGCCTTGAGCGCCGTGGCGCGGGTGGTCCCGTCCGGGACAAAGCGCCAGTCGACCGCTGCGAGCTTGGCTGGTCCCTGCACCTTGGCGTTGGCCGGCCACGAGGTGTACTGGTCGTTGCGCTTGAGCAGGATGTTCTGGCCGCGGTTCCACTCGGACACCGTGAACGCGCCGGAGCCGATGGGCGCCTCGCAGTTCTGCTCCGCCGTGCGCTCCTTGAGCGCCTTGGCCGACTGGATGCCGAAGTAGCCCTGGCTGATGGTCTCCGGCAGCTGCGGATAAGGCCGCTTGAGCTTGATGGCCAGCGTCGTGGCGTCGACGGCCTTGGCGGAGTCGTAGTAGCCGCCGAGCCAGACGGCTGCGGTGGAGTTGCCGCCGTCCACCCAGTAGTCGAAGTTCGCGGCGGCGTCGACGGCCGTGCCGTCGGTGAACTTCACGCCGTCCTTGAGGGTCAGCGTCCAGGTCAGTCCGTCGGCGGAGGCCTTCCAGTCCGTGGCGAGCCACGGGACGGCCTTCCCGTTCTCGTCGAGCGAGGTGAGGCTGTCGAGCACCTGATAGGAGAGGTAGGCCTGTTCGATCCAGCCGCCAAACACGCAGGCAGGTTCCTGCTGGTGGGCGTAGACGAGGGTTCGATCGGTCCCGGCGCCGCCATCCGCTGCGGTGGCGCCACCGGCGCACGCAGTCAAGCCCAAGGCGGCTGCCGAAAAGAGGGCGAGGGTGGACAAGTGACGGCGGGACATGAGCCTGCTTTCGTGCCGGGGGCCGCGGCGAGCGCGGCCTTCATGAGGGGTTGGTGCGGCGACTCTTCCAGGAAGCGGCGTGGCGTTTTTCCCCGCCGTCATGCGACGCGGTGGAGCCCCTCCCAGCGGCGTCTCGGGGCGTCACGCGGCGTCGCTTTGGCCAGCATTCCGGCGGC
>JALAHE010000223.1 GCA_022712075.1 Galactobacter sp. | reverse complement strand
GAAGGGCGGCCCGCCCGCCCAGGGCGGCGGCGGCGTCGGCCGCCGGGGCGTCCTGCGCGCGCCCGACCCAGGCGAAGCGGCCGTCCTCGATGACCACGGCCGCGTCGCGGATCACCCCGGTGGACTCCTCCACCGTGGTGAGCTCGGCGATGCCCGTCAGCAGGAGCGAGCTCACGCCTGCGCCTTGGGGGCGGCGCCCGCCGCGGGCGCCGTGCCCGCTGCCTCGCGCTCGTCGAGGCGACGCGCGAGCTCCTCGTCCTGGGCCAGGAGGGGGATCCTGACCCCGCGCTCGCGGGCCACGTCGATGGCGCGGTGGTAGCCGGCGTCGGCGTGGCGGATGACGCCCATGCCCGGGTCGTTCGTGAGCAGGGCGGTGAGCTTGGCCTCGGCGAGCTCGGTGCCGTCGGCGACGCCCACCTGGCCGGCGTGCAGCGAGCGGCCGATGCCGACGCCGCCGCCGTGATGCAGGGAGACCCACGTGGCGCCGGAGCTCGTGGCCGTGAGGGCGTTCAGGAGCGGCCAGTCGGCGATCGCGTCGGAGCCGTCGCGCATGGCCTCGGTCTCGCGGTAAGGCGAGGCGACGGAGCCGGAATCCAGGTGGTCGCGGCCGATGACGATGGGGGCCTTGACCTTGCCGTCGCGGACCAGCTGGTTGAAGAGGCGGCCGGCCTTGGCGCGGTCGCCGTAGCCGAGCCAACAGATGCGGGCGGGCAGGCCCTCGAACTCCACGAACTCGCCGGCGGCGTCGATCCAGCGGTGCAGGTGCTCGTTCTCCGGGAAGAGCTCCTTGATCGCGGCGTCGGTGACCGCGATGTCCTCGGGGTCACCCGAGAGCGCCACCCAGCGGAAGGGCCCGAGGCCCTCACAGAAGAGCGGGCGGATGTAGGCGGGGACAAAGCCGGGGAAGGCGAAGGCGCGCTCGTAGCCGGCCTGGCGGGCCTCGTCGCGGATCGAGTTGCCGTAGTCGAAGACCTCGGCGCCGGCGTCCTGGAACTCCACCATGGCCTTGACCTGTGCCGCCATGGCCTCGCGAGCCTTCTTCGTGAAGCCCTCCGGGTCGGCGGCGGCCTCGGCCTGCCACTGCTGCACCGTGAACTCGGTGGGGAGGTAGGAGAGCGGATCGTGGGCGGAGGTCTGGTCGGTGACCACGTCCACGTGGAACTCGCCGGCGCGGTGGCGGGCCAGCAGGGCGGGGAAGACCTCGGCCGCGTTGCCGACGTAGCCCACGGAGAGCGCGCGGCCCTCGGCCTTGGCAGCGAGCACCTTGGCGAGCGCTGCCTCGAGGTCCGTCTCGACCTCGTCGAGGTAGCGCTTGGCCTGGCGGCGGCGCAGGCGGGTCTCGTCCACGTCGACGATGAGCACGGCGCCGCCGTTGAGCGTGACGGCGAGCGGCTGGGCGCCGCCCATGCCGCCGCAGCCGCCCGTGAGGGTGAGGGTGCCCTTGAGGCTCGCCTCGGGCGCCCGCCCCTCGGCGTGCAGCTTGGTTCCCACGGCGGCGAAGGTCTCGAAGGTGCCCTGCAGGATGCCCTGCGTGGCGATGTAGATCCAGGAGCCGGCGGTCATCTGGCCGTACATGGTCAGGCCCTCGGCCTCCAGCCGGCGGAACTCCGGCCACGTGGCCCAGTCCCCCACAAGGTTGGAGTTGGCGATGAGGACGCGCGGCGCCCAGGTGTTGGTGCGGAAGACGCCGACCGGTTTGCCGGACTGGACCAGGAGGGTCTCGTCCTCGGCGAGGTCCGTGAGGGTGTCGACGATGGCGTCGAAGGCCTCCCAGGAGCGGGCGGCGCGGCCCGTGCCGCCGTAGACCACGAGGTCGTCCGGGCGCTCGGCCACCTCGGGGTCGAGGTTGTTCATGAGCATGCGCAGCGGGGCCTCGGTCTGCCAGCTGCGGGCGGTGATCTCGGTGCCGCGCGGGGCGCGGACGGGGCGGGCTCCTGGCAGGGCCATGGCTGACTCCTCGGCTGACGTGGTGCTGCGGCGGGAGAATTCCCGCGGTGACTTGCTCCATGTCACCACGCCAACACCCGCGCGGATACGGGGTTGTGGAGCCTGCTGTCCGGGACTCCGGACAGATTGATGCGATTGTTTGAAAAAACTTGGGCGAATGCGGCGAGATTCGCGCCACCGCCGCCTCATCACCAGTGAGACATCCGCTGCGGCGGCCCGGGGGACGGGCCGGCGCGGAGGTCACACGGGGCAGGGGGTTCCCCCGCGGCGGGCGCCGCACATCTCCTGACCCGCGTCGCGGCAAGGGGAATCGTCGCGGCGTTCTGTCAGAAGAGAGCATCATGCGTCAACGTCTTACCCGCGCCGCCGCGGTCCTCGCGGCCGGCGCGCTGGCCCTCCTCGGGGGCATCGTCCTTCCCTCGAGCGCCCAGGCCGCCGCGAGCTTCGACACCACCGCCACGGTGTCCAACCTCCGCTTCGAGGACAACTCGATCATCGACCAGACGGACACCAAACTCACCGGCGAGTGGTCGCTCCCGGATCACCCGAGCGGCACCGCAGGGTTCACCCTCCCGCTGCCGGAGGAGCTGCACGGAAAGCCGGATCGCTTCCCGATCCTCACACCGGACACGAACGAGCCCATGGGCACCTGCGTCACCGACGTGTCAACGCTCACGTGCACCTTCGATGAGGCCTACCTCAAGGCCAACCCGCTCGGCCTGCACGGAACCTTCGTCTTCTGGGCCAAGTCGGTCCTGAACAACACCACGGAGGTCACCCACGAGTTCGACTTCAAGGACGTGGCGGGCAAGGTGACCACCACGGTCAAGCCGCGCCCCGTGTGCACGGAGAACTGCGAGTTCAAGGGGATGGAGGGTCGCAAGTACGGCTACTACCAGAACCAGGCCGACACCATCACGTGGGTCATCGAGGTTCCCGCACCCGTCGGCGGCCTCAACGCCGGTTCCGAGGTGGTCATCGAGGACACGCTCGGTTCGTTGCAGACGCTGCTCGCCGACAACCCGATCACCGTCCAGGAGGCGACGACCCTCAGCGTCAACGCGCAGGGCCAGCAGAATCCCGATTGGAAGGACATGGACCCGAGCCGCTACACGGTGAGCAAGGATCCCCTGAAGATCTCCTTCACGGCGGCGCAGGGCGCCTACTACCGCGCCTTCGTCCGCGTGGACGTCGCCGACGGCGGCCACCAAGGCACCTACGAGAACAGCGCCACGATCTCCACCGACAAGTCCGTCGTGAAGAAGGTGCACGGCTCCGTGACCCGCTACGGCGGCAGCGCCTCCGGCCTCGGCACCAACGAGGGCCGCTTCACGGTCACCAAGAAGCTGGCCGGCGACGCCGAGGTGTCGGCCGATCGCGAGTTCACGCTGAGCTACACCGTGACCTCCGCGGCCGGCGCGCTGCTCGAGGGGAACACGGTCTCCGTGTCCGCCGCCACGCCCTTCGTCTCGAAGGCCTTCCCGCGCGGCTCCGTGGTGCACCTGAGCGAGGAGGCGCCGGCCAACGGCGGGGCCATCGAGTGGGCCACCCCCGAGTTCACCCTCAACGACTTCGCCCTCGTGGGCGGCGAGCAGACCAACGTGACGCTGACGAACAGCGCCACGCTGCGCACCGGAACCTTCAGCGCCAAGAAGGTGCTGGAGGGCAGCGGCGCCGAGCTGGTGCCCGGCGAGACCACCTTCACGCTGCGCTACGCCTACCCGGCGGGGGACGGTTACCCGGCAGGCGAGGGAAGCCTCGAGCTGCCGGCCAACGGTGAGTCGGTGACGAGCCCCCGGCTGCCGCTGGGCGCCGTGCTGAGCCTCTCCGAGGATGCGCCCTCCGCCGTTGACGGCGCCTCCTGGACCGAGGCGAAGCTCTCGGCGACAAGCCTGACCATCGCCGCCGAGCCCAGCGAGGCGAGCGTCGTCACCGTGACGAACACCCTCGAGGTGCCGCCCACGATCCCGCCGACCACGTCGACGCCGCCGAGCACCGAGACCACCACCCCGCCGCCGAGCTCGGAGACGCCTCCGAGCACGCCGGCGACCACCGAGTCCACCACGCCCCCGGCCGACACCACCCCTCCGGGGACCTCGGTGCCGCCGGAGACGCCCCAGCTGCCCCTCACGGGCGCGGGGGTTGGGCCGCTGTTGATCGGCGCCGGTGTGCTCCTGAGCCTGGGCCTGGGCTTCGCGCTCACGGCCCGCAAGACCCGCCACTGAGCGGGCCGTCAGGCGGAGTCGTGTGCGGTTCGGGAAATCCCCGCCACTGCGCCCCCCGCGCCCGCCATCGACGGTTCGGCCGCTGACCTCCCCTTTGAGTCAGCGGCCCGGAGGCCGGTCCCGCAGTCCCGCGGGACCGGCCTCTGTACGTCCGGAAGCGGGTTGTCCGGCCCTAGCCGCGCGCGCCGTAGAGGCGAGAGGTCAGCGCCGCCGCCACGGCCGACAGGCGAGCTGCCAGCGTGGCCCGCTCCGCGTCGTCGTACCGGTGGCTCAGGAAGGTCAGGGCGATCCCGGCGACCGGCAAGCCGCGGTGATCGCTCACCGCCACGGCGACGGAGGCGAAGTCGGCCGTGACGTCGCCGTCCTCGCTGGCCCAGCCGCGCTCGCGCGTGAGGGCGAGCTCCGCCTTGAGGGCGGACGGAGACGTGATGGTGCCGAGCTCGGTGCGGGCGCCGAAGGCCTCCCGACCGGGATAGAGCGCGCGCAGTTGCGCTGCGGTGAGCCCGGCCAGCATCGACCTGCCGCTCGCCGTGAGGTGGGCGGGGATGCGCACGCCAACGTCGGTCACGAGCGAGGGGCGGTGGCGGGCCCGCTCCTCGGCGATGTACACGACGTCGCGCCCGTCCAGGACGGCGAGATGCCCGCTCTCCCCCAGCTCATCGACGACGCCGCGCAGGAGCGGGGCACCGAGGCGCGCCAGCGGGTCCTGCCGCGAGAAGGCGCTGGAGAGCCCGAACGCGGCGACGCCGAGGCCGTAACGGCGCTCCTCCGGCAGGTGGACAACAAAGCCGTTGGCCACCATGACGCCGAGCAGGTCGTAGACGGTGGAGCGCGGCAACTCGAGGGCCCGCGCGATGGACGCGGCCGACACCGGGCGCGGCCGCTCGGAGAGCCAGCGCAGGATGCGCAAGGTGTTGTGGGCCGCTGGGACCTTGCTCGCCTCTGCCATGGTGAGCATCTTGTCACCGCCGCCGGCCACGCCGCGTGCACCCGGCTGCGAGCCGTCCACAGAGATACCTGAAACCGCCCTCGTTTCGACGCCGGAAGAGTGATAAAACAACATCGTCCGGAATGGTTTGGGGGAATCGCCGGCCCGAGTTCAAGGCCCCGTTCGCGGGCCCGGAAAGACGGTTCATGCATTCCTTGCATCCTTCGCGCCCTGCCGGTGCCGAGGCCCTCGAGCCTGCCGCTGCGCCCTCGCACGCGCCGGCCGCCGAGGCAACGGAACCCGCGCGCCTTCACTGTCTTTCCCTGCCCAGCCTCCTCTGGACGGCCGCATTGCTGCTGTGGTGGTGGGCCATGGAGGGCTCCGAGCTGGTCATGGGTACGCTGGCGCTCGTCGACGTCGGCATCCCGGGGCCGCGCGCCCTGATCTTCGGCGGGCTCGCTGCGCTCGGCCTCGTGGTGGTGGCGCTCATCCATTTCGTGGTGGTCGCAAGCGCCGAGGTGCTGCGCTGGCTCTGGCACGCGGCCGTCCACTGGCTGGGCCTGGACGGATAGCGCCTCACCGGGCGCGCGCCGTCGTCGTCTTGGTCACGGAGGCCCCCCAAAGCAGACCTCAAGTACTACCTTTGTTGGGTCATGCCTGAAGTCAGCACGCCCCAGACCCTGCCCGCAGCCCGCCTCTAACGGGGGCTCACCCTGCGCCACATCCAGTTCATGGCGCTCGGCAGCGCCATCGGCACGGGGCTGTTCTACGGCTCTTCGAGCGCCATCCAGGCGGCCGGGCCGCTCGTGCTCGTGGCCTACATCGTGGCCGGCGCCGCCGTCTTCCTCGTCATGCGCGCCCTCGGCGAGATGGCCGTGCGCCGCCCCGTCCCCGGCTCGTTTTCCGAGTACGCGGGCCGCTACCTGGGCCCCTTCTCCGGCTTCGTGACGGGCTGGACCTACGTCTTCGAGATGGTCGTGGTCGCGATCGCCGACGTCACGGCCTTCTCCATCTACCTGGGCCTCTGGTTCCCCAACGCGCCGCGCTGGATCTGGGTCTGCGTGGTCATCCTCATCATCGGCGGCATCAACCTGCGCCACGTGAAGGTCTTCGGCGAGGCCGAGTTCTGGCTCTCGCTCATCAAGGTCGCGGCGATCGTGGCCATGATCGTGGGCGGCGTCGCGCTGCTGATCTTCGGCACCTCGATCGAGGGCGCCGCGACACCCGGCATCCACAACCTGTGGGAACACCACGGCTTTGCGCCGAACGGTGTCCTGGGCCTGCTCGCTGCGCTCTCCGTGGTGGTCTTCAGCTTCGGCGGCGTCGAGACCATCGGCATCACGGCGGGCGAGGCGGAGGACCCCGAGCGCGCCGTCCCCAAGGCCGTCAACACCGTGCCCGTGCGCATCCTGCTCTTTTACGTGCTGGCGCTCGGCGTGATCATGATGCTCGTCCCGTGGGACACCATCACGGGCGACGCGAGCCCGTTCGTCCAGATCTTCTCCGCCCTGGGCCTGCCCGGCGCGGCGCACGTGCTGAATGCCGTGGTCATCACCGCCGCGATCTCCGCGATCAACGCCGACACCTACGGCGCCGGCCGCATGCTCTTCTCCCTGGCCAAGCAGGGCCAGGCACCCGCCGTCCTCGGCCGCACCACGCGCTCCGGCGTGCCGTGGCCGGCCGTGCTCATCATGCTCGGCGCGCTCGCGATCGGCGTGGTCCTGAACGCCGTGGTGCCCGAGGACGCCTTCGCCGTCGTCGCCTCGCTCGCGACCTTCGCGACCGTGTGGGTCTGGCTCATGATCCTGCTGGCCCACCTCGCGATGCGCCGCCAAATGCGTGCCGAGGGCGTGCCCGCCGACCGCTTCCCCGTGCCGCTCGGCGCCGCAGGGCAGTGGTTTGCCGTGGCGTTCATCGTGCTCGTGATCGTGCTGCTCGCGGTCTTCCCCGACACGCGCGTGGCGCTCGTGGTCGGCGTCGTGTGGCTGCTCGGCCTGGGCGTCGTGTGGCGCGCCGGGGCGCGAACCAAGGCCGCCGCCGTGGCGGCCGGCGCGCGCGACTGAACCGCCCGCCGTCGGGCCTTGAAGGGCCCGCTTTCTAGTGCCCGACGGCGCGGACGAGGCTCCCGGCGAGCCACGCCTCGACCTGGCGGCGGGACCGCAGCCTCACCACGGTGAGGCCCGGGTTCCGGGCCGCGGCCTGCGGCACGCGCTCGCGATAGAGGTGGCGCGTCGTCACGCTCCAGCGCACGATGTGCTCGGGGTCGCTGAAGATGGTGTGCAGCGGCGGCTCGATGTTGCCGTTCCACAGGCGTTCCCGGCCCAGGCGGCGGCGCAGGGTGCGGCGGACGACCTGCGGGAAGGTCACGCGCCAGAAGGGCAGATCGAGCCAGACCATGAGGTCGGCGCGCTCGGCGAGGAGCGGGCGCACGGAGCTGTACTGCCACTCGGTCACCCAGGCAGGGGCTGACGTGAAGGCCTCGACCTCCGCCTCGAAGCTGGGCCGCGGCGTCCAGTTCGGGCCGTGGAAGAGGGCGTCGATCTCGGTGTGTTCGGCACCGATCTGCGCCGCGATGCGGGCGCTCAGCGTGGTCTTGCCGACGCCGGAGGGGCCGGCCACGAGGACGCGGCGGGGCCGGGCGGGCAG
>JALAHE010000023.1 GCA_022712075.1 Galactobacter sp. | reverse complement strand
CTCCTGGCCCGCTGGCGCGAGCGCGGCTGGCCCGTGGTGCTGGTCCACCCGGATTCCGACAACCCCGCCGCGCCGCTCCCGCCAGGACAGCCGGGCCACGAGTACAAGGACGGGATCGGCGGCCCAGCCGACCTCGTGGTGGGCAAGCGCGTGAACTCCTCCTTCTACGGGGAGCCCGATCTGCACTCGTGGCTGCAGGGCGAGGGGCTGAGCGAGGTGGTGACCTGCGGCATCACGACCAACCCTTGCTGCGAGACCACGGCGCGCATGGCCGGGAACCTCGGCTACGACACCTACTTCGCGCTGGACGCGATGCACACCTTCGACCGCGTGGCGCCCGACGGCAACGTGGTCCCGGCGGCGGAGCTCGCGCGGATCACCGCCACCAACCTGGACGGCGAGTTCGCCACCGTGGTGAGCACGGCGGAGCTGCTTGCTCTCTGAGCGGCCCGGCCCGCATGGGGCCAGCTACAGCTAGGCCGCGCCGTCGCCCTTGCCCTGCAGAAGCAGGTCCGTCTGCCGCCGCAGCATCGACCGGACGCTGACGGCAACCAGCCCCACGGTGAGGAAGACCGCGCCGAGGCAGAGCAGCACCATGCCGACCCACGCCATCAGGATGGCATCGCCCGAGCGCCCGCCCACCGTCGTCGTGAACGGTCGCATGGCGATCGTGATGAAGGCGCCGGCGGCGATCATGAACGGTGCGAAGAGCAGGAGCCCGGAGATGCCCCGCGGTAGGCGGAGGCTCGTGGGCCCGTCCGGCTGCTGATCCGCGGCGGCTGGTTGAGTCATGTGATGGTCCTCAAGACGGTGACGTGCTTGCTCGGTTGGCCCACCGTAGCGGCTTGCCCCTCCGGCATCACCCGACCCGCCGTGCGCCGCGGCGACGGGCGCGCCTATGCCGCCGCGTTGCGCCGCTTGGCGCGCACGATCATCCCCAGACCCACGGCCATCGCGATGCCGATCACCGCGCCGAAACCGGTCTCCGCGAGGCGGTCCAGGACGAGTTCCTTTGCGTCACCCGCGGGGCTTGAAAGGTGGATCATGGACAGCGCCAGGACCGTCACGAGGCCCATCGCCACGCCGTAGTTGCGCAGGATGATCAGCTCCACGAGGCCCTGGATGATGATCACCACCACGAACAGCGCCCAGGCGGGAAGCTCCAGGGCAAAGAGCCCGGCGGCCAGCACCACGCCCACCGCGGTGCCGAGGAAGCGCTGCACGCCGCGGGCCACCCGGGAATGTGCGTCCGCGCCCATGACCGCGGCGATAGCCGCAAGGCTGGCCCAGTACCAATGCCCGCCGAGGACGAGGTGGGCGGCCACGCCGGCCACGAGGGCCGCGAGGCCCATAAGCAGGGAGCGCCCGCCGGAGAGCGGCACACTGGTCCAGCCCGGCACCGCCGCGCGGAGCCGTTCGACACTCACGCCGCCGCGGCGCACCGCGCCGATACCCAACGCCAGGAGCAAGCTCCACAACACCGTCCCGCCGCCGACACCCAGCACGGCGACGAACGACCACGCGGTCGCAGGCACCGAGAGACAAGCCCCGGCCGCGAACACGGCAAAGATGGGCCCGGGCGGGGCCCAGCGCAGCCCGGTGGAGAGAAGATTGGCGCCGCAAGCGACGAGAGCGATCGCCATCGCCTCCACGAGCACCGGTGCGTCAACGACGGAGACGGCGGTCCCCAGCAGCATCGCAGTCAGGAGGGTGGCACCCGCGCTCGCCTGCTTCCAGAGGCGCCGCGCGTCGTCGTCGTAGCGCGCGTACAGGGCGGCAAAGCCGCCGAACCCGGCGTAGAGCGCCCAGTTCAGGTGGCCCGTGGCGAGCAGGAGCGCCAAGGGCAGCCCCACCGCGAGGCAGACGCGCGTCGCGGCGCCGAGGCTCGGCAGTGCCGGGCCCCACCTGACGGTGTGGCCCCAGACCCGCGCGACGTGCCCGCTCATGCGCGCGCCTCGTCACCGGAAGGCGTCTCCCCGTCGATCACGGCGCGCAGCAGCACGCGCAGCTGCTCGCGTTGCCCCAGGGTGAGCATCGCGAAGGTGCGCTCCTCGTTCTCCTCCTCGGCCGCCGTCACGCGACGCGTGAAGGCCCGTCCGGCCTGCGTGAGTTCGATGATGTTGCGCCGGCGATCCTGCGGGTCGGCCGTGCGGGTGAGGAACTCGCGCGCGGCGAGCTGATCGAGGTAGCCCACGAGGTGGCCGCGGTTGAGGTTGGTGCGGTCGGCCAGCTCGCCCTGCGTCAGCGGGCCGAATTCGGCGAGCGCGCTCACCACGGTGAACTGGCTGCGGCTGAGCCCCTCGGCGGACATGATCTCGGTCAGCCCGTCCAGCCCGAGCCTGGACACGATGGTGCTCAGGTAGGCGAGGGAGGTGCGTTGGGCGCGGGGTAGTTCGTGGGTGCTCATCCTCGCCAGAATATCATTTCATCTGGAAACGATTTCGGGGCGGAACCAACACGAGCACCCCGCGCCACGCGCCTAGTTGTTGGCGCCCGCACCCTTGTAGAACGCCCCGCCGAAGGTGCGCACCGCCCCGTAGTAGGTCTCGGCGATCCCGCGGCACGTGTAGCGGAACGGGCTCGTCGAGGCGTAGGTGGCGTCGCAGATGCGGTAGGGGTCGGCGCGGAAGCGGGTGTCGCACGTCTTGCGATCCACGGTGGATCTCACCGAATAGCAGACGTCGTGCTTGTCGCACGCCGGGCGGAAGTTGGCCTTGCCCCAGCTATCCGGCGAGGCGGTGCAGCCGTCGCCGCTCGCCGCGGCGGCGGCGTAGACCTGGGCGACGCTCGGCTTGACGCCCGTCGCCTCGCGGTCCAGGACGCGGCCGATTGCTTCGCCAGCTGCGCCGACGGCGCGCTCGACCGCATGAGGCGATAAAGGCTACGCGGCGTGTGGCGCAGGTGAGGCCGGTACGGATGACCCCGAGACGATGAACCGTGCATTTAGACCTCCACACCGCCATCCCATCACTGGCATTAATGTGATCTACATCACAGTGGTGTCAGATCTCCTCATCGGGCATCTCTTCACCAGTGCCAAGCGAGATCGCGGTGCCGTCTTGGGGGGCGGCACCGCATCTCGCGGCAAACCAGGGAGTAATGAGATACTGCTCCAACCCCCCGAGCAGCCGGAAGCCACGATGAACACCACCACCGCGCAACGCACGCCAACTAGGGCACGCTTTCTAGCCGTAGTAGGCGCCATTACCCTCCTCCTGTCGGCGTTGTCACCCCTGCCTGCGCAAGCTGCCATGAAGGACGCCATCACCGGCGTTGTGGTGAACCCAGATGAACCGGGGACACCCATTAACCAGTGGGACCAGTTTGAAGTGAAGGCCACCTGGGCGGCCCCGGCCGACGCAGTCGCTGGCGACACCTTCGAACTCGCCTTCCCGGGGTTCACCGATGGAGTGGAGGAGAGCTTCGCCCTGAAGGACAAACAAGGAAGAACGGTCGGCGACTGCGAAGTGCAGAAAGAGAGAATGGTCTGCACCTGGACCGCCTACGTCGAGTCGCACGACAACGTCGCGGGCACCCTCTTCTTTAAGGCGCAGGCACAGAGCGTGGCTTCCTCCACCGACTGGGTTTGGGCACTGACTGGTGGAACGACAATCACCACGCCGGGGGCGGGTCCCGTGGGGCCTGCGTCGTTCGGCCCCCTGGAGCACTCTGAGAAGTGGTCCTGGCAAAGAACGGATACGGGTGCCATTCGCTGGGCACTCATGCTTCGAGGCGAGGACCTCCTGACGCCGGGCGGCAAGCCCATGACGCTCACCGATACCTTCGATGCACGCTTGAGCATGACGGCTGAAGGCATCGGCGTGGATTCAACCACACCCGAGCGCTATGCCAAGGACAAGTGGGATGTGGTCTCCCCCGATGACTACACAGTTGACTACGCGGTACACGGGTTCACTTGGGCCCTGAGGAGCGTGAACCCGACGCTGATCTACCGCGTCTACTACGACACTCCCACCCCCGCGGGCACCCAGACGGGCGATACATTCGTCAACGATGTGCAGGCCAACGGCACGGACTTTCTCACGGACACGTACATCGCCCAAAACGCTGGCGGCGACGGCGACGGGGACCAGAAGCTGGGCGAGATCTCTTGGTCCAAGGTGGACGGGCGCGCTGCCGCCCTGGCCGGATCCGTCTGGGAACTCACCTCTGCCGACGGCACCACCATGTCGGTGACGGACAACGGCGCCAACGACGCCGATCCGGCCGAGGGCCTGCTGCGTGTCTCCGGCCTGGCCTGGGGAACCTACAAGCTAACGGAGACCCGGGCCCCGGTCGGCTACGACCTCGACTTCACGCCGCGCGAAGTCACGATCGATGCCACTCACCGCAAAGTGAGCGCGGGGTCCATCGTCAACGAGCGCTCCACCGGAATGCTTGGCTGGAACAAAGTGGACGCCGACGGCGTGGCCTTGGCTGGCTCCGAGTGGCTCGTCACAGGCCCCGATGGGACTCAGGCCGTGGTGGTCGACAACGGCGAGAACGACAAGGACCCGGAGCCCGGCGCGCTGAGCATCACGGGTCTGGCCTGGGGCGAGTACACGATCCACGAGACCAAGGCTCCCGCCGGCTACGAAATGAGTACTGCAACGCTCACGACCATGGTCTCCGCACGGTCCCTCACGGGCAGCTTCGGCGACATTGTCAACGTGCCGAGCGCCCCGGGAAGCACGTCCAGCCTGCCAGAGACCACTCCCGGGCTGCCGGAAACCACTCCCAGCTCACCCGGGTCGACCCCGAGCACCCCAGAGATCACTCCGGTGCTGGTCGAGAGCGAGCCGGCGACATCCCCGACTCCCGCGCCAAGCGAAATCGCCAGCCTCACCCGCAGAACTGCCCCGGGAGCACCCGCCGCCATCGCATCCGCGGTACCCACTGACGAGGGGCCCCCGCTCGCCTCCACCGGAGCCGCCACGACGGGTTTACTGCTCGTCGCAGGCCTCCTCGCCGTCCTGGGACTGACCTTGTTCGGTCTGAGCAAGCGACGCGGTCGCGGGCGGCACCGCCACTGATCCACCCGCCGAAGCGGGTGTCTCCCGCCTCCCACGGGGCACCCGCCTCGGCGGCCGAAGAAGCGAGACATCGCCATTAGGAACATCACCAACCCCCCGCCACCGGTGACCGACAACGAACTGCTGGAGCAGATTGCTGCCGGACACCTCGAGGCATTCGAACCGCTGTGGGACCGCTACTACCCCCAGCTGCTCGGCTATGCCCTCAAACGCATGCCGGAGGACGCCGCGGAGGACGCGGTGGCGGACACCATGGAAGGAGTGCTCAAGGCCATGAACAACGGCAACGGACCCCGCAAGCACGCCCGCGGGTACCTCTTCCAGGCGCTGCGCAACACGATCATCGCGTGGAGGAAGCAGCCCGAGCGCGTCAGCGCCGACATCGATGAACACGAGCTCGCGCTGCCGGTGGGTTCCACCACCGAGTCCGCCGCGCTTGTGGGGCACGTGCTGCGCAACCTTCCGCCGGAAGACTCGATGCTGCTGAGCAGCGTGTTGATCGAGGGCCTCGACGTGGCCCAGGTCGCCGCCCGTGAGGGCCAGGCGCCCGAGCGCGTCTCCACCCAGCTCTACCGCGCCAAACGCCGCTTCCGCACCCGCTGGGTCCAGGCCCACGTGGACCTCTCAGACGCTCCGCAGGAGTGTCGCGACGCCCTGGCTTTGGTCGGGGCGGTGGAGGCTTCCACCGCAACGCGGGCCCAAACGCGGGTCTACGATCTCCACCTGGCCACGTGCCCCGATTGCCCTGCCCGCGTGAGCGAGGTGCGGCGCAGCGCCGCCGCCCTCTCCGTGGTCCTGCCCGCGGCCTTCGGAATCTACGCCCTGAACGGAGCGGGCGGCGTAGCGGCCGGCGTCATGCCCGCCGTCGTGGGCGGCAGCGGTTCCCTCGCCACCGGGGCGCTCGCCAGCCTGTCCGCGTTCTGGTCCGGCCCCAAACTACTCACGGCCTCCGCCGCCTCCACCGCGGTCAGCGCCGCCGTGGTGGGCGGACTCCTCGCGGCCGCCGGCACCGGTCAGGTGCCCGCCGTGCTTCAGCCCACCCAAGGCGCCGTCACACAGGAGAGCCCGGCCACGACTGTGAGCACGCCCAGCTCCTCCGACCAGGCCTTGAGCACGGCAAAAAGCTCCGCACCGTCGACCTCTGCTCCGTCGGCCACCGCGGCGAGCCAATCGCCGTCGAACACCTCGCCGGGACGCGACACCGAAGCGCCCGGGGTCGGCACACCCGACGAGCCGCTCGCCCCAGCCAGCCCGACTAGCCCGGGCGTGTCCGTCTCGCCAACCACTGCATCGCCGAGCCCCACCTCGCTGCCTACGGAGCGTGAGACATGCTCTTGG
>JALAHE010000222.1 GCA_022712075.1 Galactobacter sp. | reverse complement strand
TCTGGCGCCTATCTGAGCGCCAAGAAGCCGACCACCGACCCGTACGCCGCCTGCCGATACACGGGCCACACGGGGACCTACACGAGCACCCAGAACGGCGCGAGCAACGCCCAGCGCTACTACACCCAGCGCACCGCAACGGTGACGATGGGGTGCGGCACCTTCACGGTGCCCGCGGGCACCCCGGTGTGGAAGGTGGCGACGGCCAGCGGCGGGCGCTGGCGCGTCAACGTCGGCGGGTCAACCAAGGTCCTCATGCGCTCCGCCGACCTCGGCAAGACGAGCCCCCTGCCCGCGAGCAACACGAGCGGCATCAGCCTGAGCGCCTTCAAGCGGCTCCCGGCGGGGGCGATCGCCGAGAAGTACCTCGCCCGCACTTCCTTCGGCACCCAGGCGGTCCTCGGAGCCCCGGCCGTGAAGAGCCTCAACGAGCTCAACAAGGCCTACCGCGCGAGGTTCGGCGAGGACCTCTACATCGACATCGGATACCGCACGCGGAGCCAGCAGCAGTACTTCTACAAGGTCCTGGGCTCCAAGGTCGCGGCGAAGCCTGGGACGTCGGTGCACGAACGCGCTCTCTCCATCGATCTTCCCGAGGAGGCCAAGTACTCCTGGGGCTCGGCGCGCTTCACGTGGCTCAAGAAGAACGGGCCAAAATACGGCTGGGTGCACCCGGCCCGCGTGGCCCAGTACACGGCCAGCGGAGCCCTGAATCCCTACCGCGAGTACTGGCACTTCGACTACGTCGGGGCCGGCTCGTAGCCGCACCGAGCACCGCCGCCGCGTCACGGAACGCCCGGGCCCGGCCGCGCGCCACTACGCTTGGGGCGCGTGAGTACTCTGCCGCGCTTCATCATCTCCCTGGCCTGCCCCGACCGCCCCGGGATCGTTCACGCGATCACTGGCGCCCTGCTGGCGGCCGGCGGAAACATCATCGAGTCGCAGCAGTACGGCAGCGCCGAGACCGGCACGTTCTTCCTCCGGGTCGAGGTGGAGACGGCGGGCGGCCGCGCCGCCCTCGAGGAGCGCCTGGCACCCGTGCGGGAGGCCTTCGACATGCGCCTCGAGTTGCACTCCTCCGCTGCTCCCCTGCGCACCCTCATCCTCTGCTCCACCGCCGAGCACGCCGTGAACGAGCTGCTCTTCCAGCGCCGCTCCGGCTCGCTGCCCATCGACGTCCCGCTCGTGGTCTCCAACCACGACGCCCTGCGCCCGCTGGCCGAATTCCACGGCGTGCCGTTCGAGCGGATCGAGGTCACGCCGCAGAGCAAGCCCGAGGCCGAGGCGCGGATCCTGGAGCTCATCGAGGAGCACGACATCGAGCTCGTGGTGCTGGCCCGCTACATGCAGATCCTCTCCGACGACCTCTGCCGCGCGCTGGCCGGCCGCGCCATCAACATCCACCACTCCTTCCTGCCCTCGTTCAAGGGGGCCCGCCCGTACCACCAGGCGCACGAGCGCGGCGTCAAGCTCATCGGCGCGACGGCCCACTACGTGACGGCCGATCTCGACGAAGGACCGATCATCGATCAGGACGTGGTCCGCGTGCGGCACGACCGCACGCCGGCTCAGCTCGTGGAGCGGGGGCGCACCGTGGAGGCGCAGACGCTGGCCCGCGCGGTCCGCTGGCACGCCGAGCGACGCGTGCTCCTCGATGGGCACCGCACTGTCGTTTTTGACTGATTTTCAGGGGCTTTTTGATGCCCCTGGATGTATTTTTATAAACCCTTCACAAATATGTCTGTGACATTGTTCTAACACCGTGACAAACACCTCGCGCGGCTCCTATCGTCTCTGGTGCCGGCGCCCGCTTGCGGGGCCCCTCGCCGGTCAACCGGCACCGTTGGGACCGTCACATGCAACATCTTGGGCGCCCCTGGGGGCGCACCCGTCGCCTCAGCGCGATCGAGCGCCGCGGTCGCCGAGCGCCTGCCCTGTTCGTGGTGCTCGCCTGCGTCTTGACGCTGCTCGCGCCCGTGGCGAGCGGCCCCTCGGCCGCGAGCGCCGCCGCCGTGCCGAGCGGACCCGAGCTCGTCAAGAATCCCTCCCTCGAACAGGGGCAGACCGAGCCGAGTTGCTTTGTCCGCGCAGGCTGGGGCACCCAGGCGACCTGGGAGGCCGTCCCCGGACACACCGGCTCCCGCGCCATCGCGCTCACCCTGAGCGGGCGCACGGAGGGAGACTCCAAGCTCCTGCAAGAGGAAAGCGCTGCGTGCGCGCCCGCCGTCGAGCCGGGCAAGAGCTATCAGCTCTCGCTCTGGTACCGCTCCACCGCCCCCGTTGCCCTGACCCTCTTTCGCCGCTCTGGCGGCGCGTTCGGTTACTGGGGAGAGGTGCGCAGTTACCCGGCGGCGGCTGGCTGGACGCGGGTCGTTGCCACGAGTCCCGTCATCCCCCAGGGAACTGACCGGCTCAGTTTCGGGCTCTCCCTGTCCCAGGACGGCACCCTCGTCACCGACGACTACTCCCTCCGGGTCCTCGCCGACGCCCCGGCGGATCCGAGCGGCGAACTGATCACCAATCGCTTCCTCGCCGAAGATGGGGACCCCGGGCTGCCCGCCTGCTTCGCCGTGGCCGGGTGGGGCGAGCGCACGCTCTCCGCCTCGCTCCTCAACGAGGCGCCGGCCGGGTCCCCGGCAGGAACGCGCAGCTTTCGCCTGAGCGTCTCGGAGCACCGTTCCGGGGACGCCAAGCTCCTCACTTCCGAGGACCTTTCCTGCGCCCCCAGCGTGCAGCCCGAGCGCAGCTACCGGATCGGGGTGCAGTACCGCTCCGACGTCCCCGTTACCCTCTCGCTCTTCCGCCACACGCCGCAGGGCTGGGCCTATTGGCAGGACGCCGCCACGCTGCCTGCGAGCGCCGCGTTCACGACGGGCGAGGCGGTGACCGCCCCCATCCCCGCCGGCACCGATCGCCTCGCCTGGGGTCTCACGCTCGCCGGCAACGGCACCCTCGACACCACCGGCTACTCGCTCAAGCCCGTGCCGGAGGACCCGGTCGTGGCCCCGGGGGACCCCTCCCTCATGGGCAGCTGGAGCGTCTCGGCGACCGAGTTGCCCGTCCGGGCCATCCACTCGACCCTGCTCAGCGACGGTCGGTTGCTGCTCATCGCTGGCTCGGGCAACGACGGCAACCAGTTCGCGGCCGGAACCTTCCGTACGGTCATCTGGAACCCCACGACCGGCGCCTTCAAGCAGGTCGCCACGCCCTACGACATGTTCTGCGCCGGGCATGTGACGCTGCCGGACGGCAAGGTGCTGCTCGCCGGCGGCACCGCTGCCTTCCCCGGGGCCACCGACGGCCCCAACACGTTCAAGGGTTCGCCCAAGAGCTACTACTTCGACCCGAAGGACGACGCGTTCCACCGCGTCTCCGACATGCCCGACGCCCACTGGTACCCGAGCCTGACCAAGCTCGGCAACGGCGACATCTGGGCCGCCGGCGGTCTCAACGCCAAGGCCGAGGGGACGGTCGCCACGCAGATGTTCAACACCAAGACCCGGTCCTGGCTGCCGCTGAACCAGGTGCCCCAGACCTACACCTACTGGGGCACCTACCCGCACATGTTCCTGCTGGACGACGGAACGCTCTTCTACTCCGGCGCCCACACCTTCGGCAACGGCCGCCCCGGCACCGGCTCCTCGCTCTACAACTGGCGCACGGCCAGCGTGCTTGACGTGCCGGGCCTGCGCGAGAAGGACATGCGGGACCAAGCCGGCAGCGTGTTCATCGGGCCCGTGCAGGATCAACGCGTCATGATCGTGGGCGGCGGCAACACCGACGGCAACCGGGCGGCCATCAACCTCGTGGACATCGTGGACCTCACGTCGGCAAGCCCCCGCTACACGGCCGGCCCCGATCTTCCCGGCCCCGGCAAGCTCTACGTCAACCTCGTGAACCTGCCGGATCGCACCGTACTCGCCTCCAACGGTTCCAAGCAGAACCGCTCGCAGAGCGTGCGCAGCGCCGCGCTCTACTCCCCCGGCGCCAACGCCTGGACCGCCATCGCCCCGGACCCGGTCCCGCGCAACTACCACTCCTCCGCGATCCTCCTGCCCGACGGCCGCGTTGCGGTGCTTGGCTCCAATCCGGCAGACAACTCCTTCGATCTGCGCATCTCGCTGTACTCGCCCCCGTACCTGTTCAAGGGTGCCCGCCCGACCATCACGCAGGCCCCGGCGACCTTGACCGCCGGGCGTTCCTTCGCCGTGCAGGTCACGGGCGACGTCGTGAAGGCCCAGCTGATCGCTCCCCTCTCCGCCACGCACCAGACCGACACCAACGCCCGCCTGATCGACCTCCCGATCGCGGGCACCGGGACGCGGCGCACGGCGCAGCTCACCGCCAACCGCAACCTGGTTCCGCCCGGGCCGTACATGCTCACGGTCAGCGACGCCCGCGGCGTGCCGAGCGTGGCCAGGTGGGTGTGGGGTCCGTGAGCCCCCTGCTTTCCTCCCGCCGCCGGCTCATCGTCGGCCTCGTCATCCTGGCCTGTGCCGTGATCGCCCTCGCGGTGGCCGTGGCGCTCGGCTCCCAGCGCGGAGCCCGGATCGACGACCCGCACGCGG
>JALAHE010000221.1 GCA_022712075.1 Galactobacter sp. | reverse complement strand
GCTCCGTCAGGATGTCGGCGAGCTCCGGCGCCGCGTAGCAGTGATCGATCCAGGCGCGGGAGGCGGTGAGGGGGCGGGTCGTGGCCGGGGCCTGGATGCCGTGCAGCACCTCGAGCCCCACGCCGATCTCGCCGGCGCCGAGCTGGGCCAGGTCGGAAAGCGTCGCGAGGAGCTCCGCCTCGGCGTCCGGGGCCATGCAGAAGTCGGCGAGCCCAAACTCGACGGCGTCTCCGGCTCCCACCGTGTCGCCCGTGGCGGCCAGGTGCTCGGCCACGCGCCCGGGCGCGCGGCCGAGCAAAAGGCTCCCCCCGACGTCGGGCACATAACCGATGCGGGCCTCCGGCATGCCGAGCCTGGAATCCGGCGTCACGACGCGCACGGAGGCCTGGCCCGCCAGGCCCAGGCCGGCGCCGAGCGTGAGGCCGCGCATGATCGAGACGATGGGCTTGGGGTAGGAGCCGATCTCGGCGGCGAGCTCGAACTCAGCGGCGAGCACATCGAGGAACGCGTCCTCGCGCCCGTCCACGAGCGCCTCATGGAAGCCGGCCAGGTCGCCGCCAGCGCAGAAACCGCGCTCACCCTCGCCGCGCAGCACGACGGCGTTGACCTCGGGGGCGTAGCGCCAGGCGCGCAGGCTCTGCCCGATCGCGTCAACCATGCCGGGCGTGAGCGCGTTGATCTTTGCCGGGCGGTTGAGCGTGATGAGGCCGAGGCCGTCCGCGATCTCGCTGTGAACGTGGGTCTCCACCTGGGCCTCCTGCGCCGAAGAAACGGATGAGTCGACCGTACAGCAGGCCCTGGCGCGGCGTCGGGTCGATGCGCTAGCGTGTTCATTAGGAGAACAAGCGTTCGCACAGCGAACACGAAAGCAGGAGTGAGCAGTGCAAGAGACCTTTGTGTACGACGCCGTCCGCACGCCCTTTGGGAAGATCGGCGGCGCCCTCTCCGCGCACCGCCCCGACGATCTCGCGGCGCACGTGGTCCGCACCCTGGTGGGGCGCGCGCCGGGCCTGGATCAGGCCGCGATCGACGAGGTGACCTTCGGCAACGCCAACGGCGCGGGCGAGGAGAACCGCAACGTGGCGCGCATGGCCACGCTGCTGGCCGGCCTGCCCGTGTCCATCCCCGGCTCCACGATCAACCGCCTGTGCGGCTCCTCGCTGGATGCCGCCATGACCGCCTCGCGGCAGGTCGCCGTGGGGGACGCCGACCTCGTCCTGGTCGGTGGTGTGGAGTCGATGTCCCGCGCGCCGTGGGTGCTGCCCAAGACCGAGCGGGCGTTCCCCACGCAGGACCTCCAGATGGCCAACACCACGCTCGGCTGGCGGCTCGTGAACCCGCAGATGCCCGCCGAGTGGACGGTGTCCCTCGGCGAGGCAACCGAACAGCTGCGCGAGAAGCACGGGATCTCCCGCGAGCGCCAGGACGCCTTCGCCGCGCGCAGCCACCGGCTCGCCGCCGCGGCCTGGGACGAGGGACGCTACGCCGGGCTCGTCGCGCCCGTGGCCCCCGTGGGTCGCGCCGCCCTGCTCGAGCGCGACGAGACCATCCGGCCCGACTCCACGCCCGAGTCCGTCGCCGGGCTGCGCACCGTCTTCCGCGGCGCCGGGGACGGCACCGTCACGGCCGGCAACGCCTCGCCCATGAGCGACGGCGCCTCCGCAGCCTGGATCGGTTCCGAGCGCGCGGCGGGCCTGCTCGGCCGCGAGCCGCTCGCCCGCATCGTCTCCCGCGGCGCGCACGGCAACGAGCCCCAGTACTTCGGCGAGGCGCCCGTCGAGGCCGCCAACCTGGCCCTCGCCAGGGCCGGCCTGAGCTGGCAGCAGATCGACGCCGTGGAGCTCAACGAGGCCTTCGCCGCGCAGGCCCTGGCCTGCGTCGACGCGTGGGGCATCGACGAGGAGATCGTCAATGCTTGGGGCGGCGCCATCGCGATCGGCCACCCGCTCGGCGCCTCCGGGTTGCGGGTGCTCGGAACGCTTGCCGCGCGCCTGAAGGCCAGCGGCGGCCGCTACGGCGTGGCCACCCTTTGCATCGGCGTGGGCCAGGGCCTCGCCGTCGTCCTCGAAAACCCCCACGCCGCCTGAGCGGCCTCACCCAGGAGAACCCCCGTGGCACCACGCATCGTCTCCAGCCCGGCGGAGGCCGTCGCCGGCCTCGCCGACGGCTCCACCGTCATGATCGGCGGCTTCGGCAACGCCGGCCAGCCCATGGAACTCATCGACGCCCTGCTGCAGGGCGGCGCCAGCGGACTCACGGTGGTCAACAACAACGCCGGCCAGGCGGACGAGGGCCTCGCGCTGCTGATCAAGGAGCGCCGCGTCGCCAAGATCGTCTGCTCCTTCCCGCGGCAGTCCGACTCGTGGCACTTCGACGCCGCCTATCGAGCCGGGGAGATCGAGCTGGAGCTCGTGCCGCAGGGCAACCTGGCTGAGCGGATCCGCGCGGCCGGCGCGGGCATCGGCGCCTTCTTCACGCCCACGGGCTACGGCACGCAGCTCGCCCAAGGAAAGGAGACACGCACCATCGACGGCGTGAACTACGTCCTGGAGCACGCCCTCAAGGCGGACGTCGCGCTCATCAAGGCGCTGCACGCGGACGAGAAGGGCAACCTCGTCTATCGCAAGACGGCGCGAAACTTCGGTCCCATCATGGCCACGGCGGCCGCCCGCACCATCGCCCAGGTGCAGGAGATCCTGCCCGTGGGCTCCCTGGATCCCGAGCACGTCGTGACCCCGGGGATCTTCGTCGACACCCTCGTGCGCGTGGACGCCGCAGCCACCCCCGTGTCCCAGCAGAAGGAATCGGCATGAACTCCGCAGCGCCCCTGACCAAGCACCAGATCGCCGCGCTCGTGGCGGCCGACATCGAGGCAGGCTCCTTCGTGAACCTCGGGATCGGCCAGCCCACGCTCGTGGCCGACCACCTCACCCCGGAACAGGACGTCACCCTCCACACCGAGAACGGCATGCTCGGCATGGGCCCCGCCGCGCACGGCGACGAGGTGGACCCGGACCTCATCAACGCAGGCAAGATCCCCGTGACCGAGCTGCCCGGCGCCGCCTACTTCCACCACGCCGACTCCTTCGGCATGATGCGCGGCGGCCACCTCGACGTCTGCGTGCTCGGCGCCTTCCAGGTCTCCGCTGCGGGCGACCTCGCGAACTGGTCAACCGGCGCGCCGGACGCCATCCCGGCCGTGGGCGGGGCCATGGACCTCGCGATCGGCGCCAAGCAGACCTGGGTCATGATGAGCCTGTTCACCAAGGACGGCGCGTCCAAGCTCGTCGAGACGCTCGCCTACCCCGTCACCGGCCTCGGCTGCGTCACGCGCGTCTACACGGAGTCGGCGGTCTTCCTGCTGGGCCCCGGCGGGGTGAGCGTGCGCTCCACGCACGGCATCACGCTCGAGGAGCTGCGCGCCCGCGTGCCCGTGGCGCTCGCTACGATCGAGGCATGAGCACAGCTTCGCCCGAGCCCGGCGCCGGGGCGCCCGCGGAGGGATCGGCCGCGGCCGATCCCTCCCTCTTTGTCCAGTCCCTGGCCCGCGGCCTGGCCGTGATGGCGGCCTTCGACGCAGAGCACCGCGAACTCACGCTCTCCCAGGCCGCCGCGCGCGCCGGGCTCTCCCGGGCCAGCGCCCGCCGCCTGCTTCATACCCTCGTGGAGCTCGGCTACGCGAGCACAGACGGCTCGAGCTTTGCCCTCACCCCCAGCGTCCTGCGCTTCGGCTGGGCCTACCTTTCGGGCCAGCCCTTCGCCGAGCTGGCCCGGCCCGTCCTTCAGCGCCTCTCGGACACCCTCGGGGAGTCGGCCTCGGCCGCGGAGCTGGACGGCACCGAGGTCGTGTACGTGCAGCGCGTGGAAACCAAACGGATCATGCGCGTGGACATCCGGCTCGGCACGCGCTTCCCCGCCGCGTGGACGAGCATGGGCCGCGTCCTCCTGGCAGGCTCGGACCCCGCGGGCTGGCCGGCGCTGCTGGCGGCCTCGCTGCCCTCCGCGCCCCCGAGCGCCAAGGTCACCGACGCGGACGCGCTCAGCGAGCTGCTGCACCAGGTGCGCCGCCGCGGTTATTGCATCATCGACCAGGAGCTGGAGCCGGGCCTGCGTTCGGTGGCCGTTCCGGTGCGCGGGCCCTCCGGACGTGTGGAGCACGCCCTCAACGTCTCGCTGCGCTCTGCCCAGGACGAGAGCGCCGAGCGCGCTGGCGATCGGGTCCTGCCCGCCCTGCAGGCGGCCGCTGCCGAGCTGGAGGCGGCGCTGGGCCTGGCCTGAGGCCCACCAACGCAAGACGGGGCTGGGAGCTGCACGACGGCGTCGTGCAGCTCCCAGCCCCGTCTTGGCGTGGGCGAAAGGGGCGCCTCGAGCGCCCCTCGCTCACCACTCCGGGTCGTCGTCGTCCTCGCCGAGCACCTCGATGTGCGAGCCGGAGCCGGCCAGATCGCCGATGTCCTCGCCAGCCAGGCGCTCGCGGCGGCGCAACGGATCGTATTCGTCCATGGTCTCCGGGGAATCGGAGGACCCGGCGGCCGGCGAGCCGTCGCGGCCGTCGTCCTCGCCCTCCCAGATCTCTTCGCGGATCATGGCGTCCTCGCCCTCCGGGGCGATCTCGTCCTCCCAGAGTTCCTCGTCCTCGTGCTGGGACATGGCGCACCTCCCGTGGCGTTCGTGGCCGCCCCCAATGGCGGCCGCTGCGTCCATCCTTGCACCGGCGGGCGCCGACGCGCCATGCCTGCGCCCGGCGCGTTGCTCGCGGCGCGGCGGGCCGGCGCAACGCCTCGTGCCGAGGATCGCGGCGGGAACCGGGTCCGCCGCGCGAAAGGGGGCTACGCGGCGGCGCCCGCGTTGGCCTCCCAGGCCGCGGCGGTCAGCCGCAGCGAGTCGAGGCGGGCCGCCTGATCAAGGGCGTGGTGCACCGTGATGAGCTCGGCGGCGCCCGTCGAGGCGGCGATGCGGGACAGCTCGGAGGCGACGCGCTCGGGGGTGCCCACGGCGCTGAAGCGGATGGAGGAGAGGATCCCACGGCCCTGGGGCGTGTCGAGGATGAGGTCCACCTCGTCCTCCGTGAAGGGCGTGTCGCGGCCACGGCCGAGCATGTCGCGCACGCGGGCGCGGCCCACGGCCTCGAAGCGGCGCACCGCCTCGGCCGGGTCCTCGGCCGCGACGACGCCCACCGCCACGATGGGGCGCGGGGTCTGAAGGCGGGCCGAGGGGCGGAACTCGCGCGTGTAGACGTCCAGGGCCTGCTCCAGGGCGTCCGGGGCGAAGTGCGAGGCGAAGGCGAAGGGGAGGCCCATGCGGGCCGCGAGCGTGGCGCCGAAGAGGCTCGAGCCCAGGATCGTGACGGGCACGCGGGAACCGCGGCCGGGGTAGGCGTGGACGCCGGGGATGCGCCCCTCGTCGTCCAGGTAGCCGAGCAGCTCGGCGACGTCGGAGGGGAAATGCTCCGCGGCATCGGGGGAGCGGCGCAGGGCCCGCACAGTGGCCTGATCGGTGCCCGGCGCGCGGCCCAGGCCCAGGTCGATGCGGCCAGGGTGCATGGCCTCCAGCATCCCGAACTGCTCGGCGATGATGAGCGGCGCGTGATTGCTCAGCATGACGCCGCCCGCGCCCACGCGGATCGTCTTGGTGTGCGCCGCCACGTGGGCCATGAGCACCGCCGTCGCGGAGGAGGCGATGACTGGCATGTTGTGGTGCTCGGCGTACCAGAGGCCGCGGTAGCCGGCGGCCTCGGCCGCCTGGGCCAGCTCCACCGCGTCGGCAAAGGGCTGGCCCGCCGGCTGCTCCGGCCGGGTCGGGGCGAGGTCGAGGACTGAGAGGTCGGGGGTAGTGCTCACCCTGAGCCCAACCCCGCGCGGCGGCAGGCTATTCCGCGGGGCGTCCCCTTCCCGACAAAGAACGACGCCGCCGTTCCCGCCGGAAGGCGGGGACGGCGGCGTCGGCCGGTGCCTGGTCGATCAGGCGACGGGGCGGATCTCCGTGGCCTGCAGGCCCTTGGGGCCCTCGGCGACCTCGAACTCGACGCGCTGGCCCTCTTCGAGCGTGCGGAAGCCGTTCGACTGGATGGCGGAGTAGTGGGCAAAGAGGTCCTCGGAGGAATCATCCGGAGCGATGAAACCGAAACCCTTGTCGGGGTTGAACCACTTCACGATGCCAGAAGCCATGGGGCATTTCCTTCTCTTTTGGCCTCCCTGAGGCGGGAGGAGCCGGTGACCACCCGACGGGATGCCGGGCGGGTGTTCGGTCCTTTGTGCTGCGTAGGACCGGTGCCCCGGGCCACTTTTCGCTAAGAACTAGGAACTACGGCACCCAAGCTACGTGATCGTCTTCACAAGCGAAAGGTATTTGTGCACCGAAACGCGCAAATTTACCCAAACGACAAGCGCACTTGGGCTCGCGTGAACTCAGTCGTCCGATTCGGGATTCCATGAGGAACGCAGGCGGTCGAGTTCGCGGCGGTCCTTCTTGGTTGGACGGCCGGCGCCGCGGTCGCGGATCGGGACCTGCGGGATGAGCACCTTGGGCTTCGGTGGGGTGCGATCGAGGTAGGCGACCTGGGCCAGCGGCGCCGAGACGCGCTTGGAGAGCAGGCCGGCCACCTCGAGGTCGCGCTCCTCGCCGTTCTTGCGCACGCGCAGGCGATCGCCGGGGACCACGGTCTGCGCGGCCTTGGCGGGGGAGCCGTTCAGGCGGACGTGCCCTGCGCGGCACGCGGCCGTGGCCTCCGAACGGGTCTTATAGACCCGCACGGCCCACAGCCACGCGTCAACGCGGACGCGGCCCTGCTCAGGCATGCGCCCCGCGGGAGGAAACGGGGACCACGAGGCCGGCGATGAGGCGGCCCAGCGCGTCATCGAAGAAGCGATCGGCTCCGGCGTCGCCGCCGAGGCGCGCGAGCGTGGGGTCAAGAACGCCCACGAGCTCGAGCGAGACGATGCCGTGCAGCGAGGCCCACACGGTGACGGCCAGGGCAGCCGCGTCGGAGGCCGGGCCGGCGAAGGTGCCGTCGGCTAGGCCCGCCTCGAACGCCTCGCTCAGCGGCGCGAGGGATACATGCCAGGCCTCGTCCACCGAGTCGAGGAAGACGTCGGGGGCCGTGATCGGCACGGTCGGCGCCGCGGCGGCGGCGCGCGGGGCCCCATCGGGGGCGCGGCGCACGGCCAGACCCAACGCGTCGGAGAGGATCGAGCGGTACTCGTTCGGGTGCTCAAGCGCCCAGGTGCGGTAGGCGTGGGCCAGCGAGAGCAGGCGCTCGGCGGGGTTGCCGTCCTTGGCCACGGCCTCGAGGGAGGCGCCCAGATCTTGCAACGCCTGCGCGGTGAGCGCCGCTCTGAGGGAGTCCATGCCGCCGAAGAGCGTGTAAATGGCCGCCGTGGTGGTGCCCGACTGCGTCGCGAGACGGCGAGCGGACAGGGCCAGGGGCCCCTCGGTAGCGGCGATCATCGCGGCGTCCTTCAGGAGGCGTTCCCGGACTGCTGCGTCATATCGGCGTGGTCGTGGCATGACCTCAGTGTTCCAGCCGAAGGCACCGCGTGCCAGTTGACACAGCGGTAAACACCCAAGGTGTTATTTGTTCATGTCGCTAAAGGGTGTCGAAACTCAGGCGAGCCTTGCCTCCGTTTGCACGAAAAGGCGGGCGTTCGCGGGGCAGACGCGGGGCGGAGAGGACAGGCTTCCCTTGGATGCGCTCCCGGAAATATCCCCTTAGTGTTCTCGACATGGAACTCACCGGAAAGCTCGAAGAGGCCTTCAACCGCCAGGTCACCCTGGAACTTGAGGCCGCCATTACCTACCGCCAGCTCGCCATCGAAATGGACCTGATGGACCTCCCCGGCCTCGCCGGCTGGTTCAAGGCCCAGGCCGAGGAAGAGCTGGAACACCGCGATAAGTTCATCACCCACATGGTGGACCGCGGCTCCCGGCCCGTCTTCCAGGCCATCCCCGCGCAGGGCCTGGAAATCACCACCGTCCTCGAGGCCTTCGAGGCGTCCCTGGCCCACGAGGTCAAGGTCTCCGAGGCCATCCGCGACCTCTACCGCCTGGCCCTCGAGACGGGCGACATCGACTCGCTGCCGCTCCTGAACTGGTTCGTGGACGAGCAGGTCGAGGAGGAGGCCACCGTGGGCGGCATCATCGGCCGCATCAAGCGCGTGGGCGGCGACGGCTCCGGCCTGCTGGCCCTGGACCGCGAGCTCGGCGCCCGCGGCCCCGAGGACGAGCACTGACCCCAGGCACACCGAGTACGCAAACACCCCGCCTCCCTTGGGGAGGCGGGGTGTTTTTTGCGCGCTGTGGCGACCGGGCGCCGTCGTGCATTCTTCGCTTTGAGGCGCGTTTTGCGCTGTGAGGCCCGAAAACCCGGCCTCAAAGCACTGTTCCCGCCTCAAATCGTGGCGGGTGCCCCGGCCACGTGCCCGACGGCGCGTGGCTGGGTACCGGGGCGGCCCGACTTAGGAGGCGAGGGCCTTGGCGCGCGCCTTGGCGAGCTTGCGCACCTTGCGGCGGCGCTTGCGTTCGGCGGGGTCGTCGTCCGGGGACTCCCGGCCGGAGAAGACCTTGACGATGGCCCAGGCGGCGGCCACGAGCGGGACCGAGATGAGCGCGCCCACGATGCCGCCGAGGATGGAGCCGCCGGTCAGCGTGATGAGGATGACGAGGCCGTGCAGGTGCAGGGTGTTGCCCATGACCACCGGCTGGAGCAGGTTTCCCTCGAGTTGCTGGATCACCACGGTGGCGATCGCGACCACGAGCGCCTGCCACACACCGGAGCTGACGAGCGTGACGAGCACGGAGAGCACGCCGGCCACGGCCGCGCCGACCATGGGGATGTACGCGCCGAGGAAGACGAGGATCGCGAGCGGGAAGGCGAGCGGCACGCCGATGATCACCATGACCAGGCCGATGCCGATCGCGTCGACGGCCGCCACGATCGTGGTGCCACGCAGGTAGCCGCCGAAGACGTCGCGGGCGCGGGCGCCGGCGCGGTCCCAGGTGGGGCGCACGCGCTCGGGGACCCAGCTCATGAAGAACTTCCAGATGGTGTCGCCGTCCTTCAGGAAGAAGAACAGGGTGACGAGGAGCGTGCCCGCCCCAACGAAGAAGTTGCCGGCGGCGGAGAGCCCGGAGAGCGCGCCGGCGCCAAACTGCGCGCTCGTGAGGAACTCGGTGGCCTTGCCGATCCACTGCTGGAGCTGGTCCTGATCGATCTGGATGGGCAGGGCCTGGAGCCAGCCCTGGACCTGCGCGAAGCCCTGCTGGGCCTTCTCAGAGAGCGTCCCCCACTGCGAGACCACGGAGGTGACGATGCCCGTGATGATGCCGCCCAGGATGAGGAAGGCGCCGAGCAACACGATCCAGGCCGAGAGCATGGGAGAGAGCCAACGGCGCAGAAGCCGGATGAGCGGCCAGAGCGCGCAGGCGAGGATGACGCCGAGCAGGAGCGGCAGCACCACGAGGGAGAGCCGCGTCATCGCGAAGATCACCGCGGCCGCGAGGATGATCACGAGGATCACCTGCAGCGAGCGCGTCCCGGCGGTGCCGAGCCCGTCGCTCCACAGGTGCACCAGGCGGGAGCTGCCCGGATCGCGCGGGACGGGGTCGTTGACGCCGAGCACCGGCCGCGGCGCGCGGTTGGCAACCGGGCGGATCCCCGCGGCGGCGCGCGCCGCGTCCGCGGCCTGGCGCTGCGCATCGTTTGAGGCGGTCGGCTTCTTGCCGAAGATCACTGCGTCCCCCTTGGGTGGCGGTTCCGGCGGGGGTCCCCGCCCGGCACGTTGGCGCCCATTGTGTCAGGTGCCGCGGCCGGGCCGGGGAGCCGGCCCCCGGGGCGGCTAGCCGATGGGGTCGCTGCCCCCGGCTCGGAGCCGCTTGGCGAGCCAGGCGTAGGCCCACGTGAAGAAGCCAACCGCGAGGGCGCCGATGAGCACGGGGGCGATGAGGTAGCTCCACTGCTCCTGCGCCAGCACGATGGCCAGCGGGTTGCCGCCGGCCGGCGGGTGGAGCACGCCGAGCAGGGCCATGACGAGCATGGAGAGCAGCACGGCGAGGATGGCGCTGAACCAGCCCGCCGGGAGGAGGAAGCGGACGGTCAGCCCGCAGACGCCGGCCACGCGGGGCCCACCCCTGACGGTGAGGGGGGGGGCGAGCGGGGCGCCCGGGAGCATGAATGCCAGGACGCACGAGGAGGCGAACCCGGCCACGAGCAGCTGCGAGCCGGTGAGCGCGCCCACCACGCCGAGGAAGCCGAGGGTAGCGAGCGTCGCGAGGGCGCCGAGCAGCGCGGTGCGCTGGGTGATCGTCGGCTGGCCGGGGCGGCGGGACGCCTTCCTGCCCAGGGCGGCGAGGCGGGACGTAGGGCCGTTGTCTGGGGAGGGGGACAGCACGGGTT
>JALAHE010000220.1 GCA_022712075.1 Galactobacter sp. | reverse complement strand
GGGCCCGCCGTGCGGTGCCGGCCGCCGCGAGCGGCGACCGACTGCCGGTGCGCCGGTCAGTGACCGGAGCTGGCGCGCGGTTCGGGGTCGTCGTGCCCCGACTCGTCGGCCATGGAGTCCATCTCGGCACGCAGCTGGGATTGCTGCGTCGCCTCCTCCTCGGCCTTCTTCGCCTTGTACTCGGCGGCGGCCGCCTTTCCGGCTGGCGAGAGCAGCGAGGCAACGATCGCCACAACGAGCGTGCCGACGATCACGAAGAGCGAGAGGTTGGTGTCGATGTGCGGCACCGGGACCGGTTGGCCGCCGTTGATGAACGGCAGGTCGTTCTTCTCGAGGGCGTGCAGGACCAGCTTGACGCCGATGAAGGCCAGGATGACCGCGATGCCGTGCTTGAGGTACACGAGGCGGTCCATGAGACCGCCCAGCAGGAAGTAGAGCTGGCGAAGGCCCATGAGGGCAAAGATGTTGGCGGTGAACACGATGAACGGGCTCTGCGTGATGCCGAAGATGGCCGGGATCGAGTCGATCGCGAACATCAGGTCCGTCATGCCGAGGGCGATGAAGACCGCGATCATGGGGGTCCACATGCGCTTGCCGTTGATGGTGGTGCGCAGCTTGTTGCCGTCGAAGTGTGGCGCCACGTTCATGCGTGCGGTGAGCTTCTTGACGAGGCCCGGCTCGTCCTCTTCCTCGTCCTCGCCGGAGGTGGCCTCGCGGATCTGCTTGTAGGCGGTGAAGAGCAGGAACGCGCCGAAGATGTAGAAGACCCAGGCGAAGTTCTCGATGATGGCGGCGCCGACCAGGATGAAGATGCCGCGCAGGATGAGGGCGATGATGATGCCCACCATCAGCACCTCTTGCTGGTACTTCCTCGGCACGGCGAAGTTCGCCATGATGATGATGAAGACGAAGAGGTTATCGACGGAGAGCGAATACTCCGTGACCCAGCCCGTGAGGAACTGCAGCGCATCGACGTCGCTCACGAAGATCCACATGAGCCCGAAGAAGATCAGCGCGAGCGAGACGTAGAACGCGACCCACAGGCTTGCCTCCTTCATGGAGGGAATGTGGGGGCGCTTGACCACGTACAGCAGGTCGAAGAGCAGCACCGCGATCAGGACAACAAAGGACCCGATCTCGAACCACAAGGGGATGGGCGTTGTCTGCGATGCGTGGCCGGTGGCTTCGCCGGCCGCCATCAAGATGGAAGCGGAGTGAATCACTGTCCGCCTTTCAGTGCGTTGTGAAACCCCTGTCCTTGCGGGAGGGGTATGAACCATTCCCGCAAGTCTCTCCGCCACGCCCCGGCCCTTGATAGAAGGAACGGGGGGCGACCGCTGCGACCGGCTCGAGGCGCCCGTACTTCTTCGGGTCCCTCGTGCGTGTTGACGATCTGCAGCGCGATCGGATACTCCCCTACGCTGGCGACAAGTTTACCCCAACGGATGTTTCCGTGGCGTGAACTTTGACGCGGGCCTTGCCAAAGGCGCGCTTTACTCGGCAGCCTTCATGGCGCGCAGCTCCTTCTTGAGGTCCGCCACCTCGTCTCGAAGCCGGGCGGCGAGCTCGAACTGCAGGTCCCCCGCCGCCTGATGCATCTGCTCGGTGAGCTGGGCGATGAGCCCGATCAGGTCCTCGCTCGGGGCGGCCACGAGACCGTCCTTGCGCAACGCGTCCTCCGCCTTGGCTGTGGCCGTGGCGCCCGTGATGCCGCGCTTGCCCTTGCCATAGTCGAAGCGGCCGAGCAGCTCCGCGGTGTCCGCGTCCTCGCGGGCCAGCTGGTCGGTGATGTCGGCGATCTTCTTGCGCAGCGGCTGCGGTTCGATGCCGTGCTCGCGGTTGTACGCCTCCTGGATCTCGCGCCGGCGCTCGGTCTCCTCCAGGGCGCGCTTCATGGAGTCCGTGATGCGGTCCGCGTACATGTGCACCTCGCCCGAGACGTTACGGGCGGCGCGGCCGATCGTCTGGATGAGCGAGGTGGTGGAGCGCAGGAAGCCCTCCTTGTCTGCGTCGAGGATGGCCACGAGCGAGACCTCCGGCAGGTCGAGGCCCTCGCGCAGCAGGTTGATGCCCACGAGCACGTCGAAGACGCCCTGGCGCAGCTCGGAGAGCAGCTCCACGCGGCGCAGCGTGTCGACGTCGGAGTGCAGGTACTGCACCTTGACGCCGTTCTCGGCGAGGTAGTCGGTGAGGTCCTCAGCCATGCGCTTGGTCAGCGTCGTGACGAGCACGCGCTCGTTCTTTGCAACGCGCTCGTTGATCTCGCCCAGGAGGTCGTCGATCTGGCCCTTGGTCGGCTTCACGATGACCTGGGGGTCCACGAGGCCCGTGGGGCGGATGATCTGCTCCACGACGCCGTCCGCCTGGCCCAGCTCGTAGTTGCCGGGGGTCGCGGAGAGGAAGACGGTCTGGCCGATGCGCTCGAGGAACTCGTCCCACTTGAGCGGGCGGTTGTCCATGGCGCTCGGCAGGCGGAAACCGTGCTCCACGAGGGTGCGCTTGCGCGACATGTCGCCCTCGTACATGGCGCCGATCTGCGGCACCGTCACGTGTGACTCGTCGATGATCAGCAGGAAGTCGTCCGGGAAGTAATCAAGCAGGCAGTGCGGGGCGCTGCCGGGCCCGCGTCCGTCGATGTGCCGCGAGTAGTTCTCGATGCCGTTGGTGAAGCCCATCTGGGCCATCATTTCGAGGTCATACGTGGTGCGCATGCGCAGCCGCTGCGCCTCGACGAGCTTGTGCTGGTCCTCGAGCTCCTGCAGGCGCTCGGCGAGCTCGGCCTCGATCGTGCCGATCGCCTTCTGCATGCGCTCGTGGCCCGCCACGTAGTGCGAGGCGGGGAAGATGTACATCTCCGTCTCCTCGCGCACGACCTCGCCCGTGAGCGGATTGAGCGTCTGGATGGTCTCGATCTCATCGCCGAAGAACTCCACGCGCACCGCGAGCTCCTCGTACATGGGGATGATCTCCACGGTGTCTCCGCGCACGCGGAAGGTGCCGCGGTGGAAGTCGATGTCGTTGCGCGCGTACTGCATGTCAACGAAGCGGCGCAGGAGCTTGTCCCGGTCTAGTTCCTGCCCCACCTTGAGGGTGACCATCTGCTCGATGTACTCCTCGGGCGTGCCAAGGCCGTAGATGCAGGACACGGTGGCGACCACGATGACGTCGCGTCGCGTGAGCAGGGCGTTGGTGGCCGAGTGCCGCAGCCGCTCGACCTCCTCGTTGACCGAGGAGTCCTTCTCGATGAAGGTGTCCGTCTGCGGGACGTACGCCTCGGGCTGGTAGTAGTCGTAGTACGAGACGAAGTACTCGACGGCGTTGTTCGGCAGCAGCGCGCGGAACTCGTTCGCCAGCTGCGCGGCGAGCGTCTTGTTCTGGACCATCACGAGCGTGGGGCGCTGCACCGCCTCGACGAGCCAGGCGGCCGTGGCGGACTTGCCGGTGCCCGTGGCGCCCATCAGGACGACGTCCTTCTCGCCCGCGTTGATGCGCGCCGTGAGCTCGGCGATGGCCGTGGGCTGATCGCCGGCCGGCTGGTACTCCGAAATGACCTCGAAGGGGGCCACCACGCGTTCGATCTTCTGTGCCAGGGACATACACCCAGCCTACGGCCCTCCCCTGACGCCTTGCTTGGCTTTCAGCCGACGGCAGGACGGCACGACGGCGCTGGGCCGGGTCTAACTCGAACGCCGGCTCAGGAGGGCGGCCCACAGGCGGTCGACCTGGGCCTCGAGCTCCGGCAAGCCGGCGTCATTGAGGATGAGGTGGGTGGCCACCGCCGCGCGTTCCTCGTCGGTGGCCTGGGCCTTGATGCGGCCGAGGGCCTGCTCCCGGCTCATGCCGCGGTCGCGTTCCATCCGCTCGAGGCGCACCTCGAGCGGGGCCTGCACCACGATCACCTCGTCGAATGCCGGCGCCTGCCCGGTCTCCACGAGCAGGGGGATGTCCTCCACCACGAGCTGCTGCGCCGGAGCCGCCGCAAGCCGGGCGGCCGCCTCGGCGCGCACGAGGGGATGGATGATCCCGTTGAGGCGCTCCCTGGCCTCCGTGTCGGCAAAGACGAGGGCGCCGAGGGCGGCACGATCGAGCCGGCCATCCTCGGTGAGGAGGGACGGCCCGAAGGCCTCGACGATCGCGGCGAGGCCGGCGCCGCCCGGCTCCTGGAGCTCGCGCACGATGCGGTCGGCGTCGATGATGAGCGCGCCGTGCGCAGCGAGCAACGAGGCGACGGTTGATTTGCCGGAGGCGATGCCGCCCGTGAGGCCGATGCGCTGGCGCTGAGAACTCATGGCCTCATTCTGCCGCACCGCGCGGGAGCGTTCGGGGCCGCTCCCGCGCGTCCGGATCAGTTCAGGAAGGCGTAGCTGCCGGCCATGAGCCGCGAGAGAAAGGCCACCGCAAGGATTCCCGCCACGGCAAGCCAGGCAAGGCGCCGGTGCCACCGCAGGCTCCAGCCCCGCCCGCCGACCAGCCACCACACCAACCATACGATTCCGCCGACCACGGGACCCACGAAGGGAGCCCCGGGCAGGAGGACGATGCCCCACCCGTTGACGTCCGTGCATGCGCTCCCGGCATCGGCGCAACCGATGCCGGAGAGGAACATCATGAAGCTGCCGCCGAGCAGCAGCACCCACGACAGGACTCCCGCGCAGAGCCACACCATCTGCGGGTCAGCGATCCAGGCTCGTGGCCGGGCAGGTACCGGAGGTGGAAGCGGAGGCCGACCCCAGGGTGGCGGTGGTTGTTCGTTCATGCCGCCAGCGTGGGCCACAGAGCCCTGGCCCGGGCCGGCGCGCGGGCCAGCAGTGGAGGCAACTAAACTGTGAGGGTGACGCACTTCCCCGCACCCCCGAGCCCCGAGGTGCGTGCCCTGCGCTTCACATCCATCGCGGAGCCGGTCGAACACCGGCTGGAGATCCAGCGCTCGGTCTTTTTGACACGCCTCGTCCCGGTCGCGAGCGAGGAAGCGGCCCGCGAGGTGATCGAGGCCCAGCGCCGCGCGCACCACGACGCGCGTCACCACTGCAGCGCCTTCGTGCTCGGAGCCGATCGCGAAACCCAACGCTCCAGCGACGACGGCGAGCCCTCAGGCACCGCCGGCGTGCCCATGATGCAGGCCCTGCTTCAGCGCGAGACCGCGGACGGGCGCCGCGACCTGAGCGACGTGGTCGCCGTGACGACCCGTTGGTTCGGCGGCATCCTGCTCGGCGCCGGCGGCCTCGTCCGCGCCTACTCGGATTCCGTGTCGCAGGCCGTGTCCGCCGCCGCGCTGCGCACCTTCGAACGCGTGCGCGAACTCATCGTTGTCCTGCCGATGTCCGAGGCCGGCCGCGGCGAAAATGTGCTGCGCCATCTGGATCACCCGGTGCTGCGCACCGACTACACGCCCACCTCGGTTCAGGTGGTCCTGGGCGTCGAGGACACCGAGACCGCCCTCGCCGCGGCCCGCAAACGTGTCGAGGCCGCGCTGCAGGGCGCCGCCGGCTTCCGCCTGGGAGAGGCAGCGTGGTCGGCATGAGCGAGCCGTTTCCCCTTGACCTCGAGCGCCTCCGGCGCCGGCCTGACGTGGAGGACCCCACCCTGCTGGCCTGGGACGCCACGGACGTCCTCCTCGTCGAACGCGCCCTAGCCGAGGCCGAAGATGCCGACCTCGACGGCTCGAGCATTCTTGTGGTGGGCGAGCGCCACGGCGCGATCACCCTTGGACTCGCCGGCGCCGGGCTGCGCGGCATGGGCGTGTATCAAGACCGCATGGCCCACGAGCGCGCCCTTGAGGCGAACGCCGCCGCGCTCGGGCTCGGCGGCAGCTACCGGCAACTGGAGACGGTCGCCGACGGCGCCGCCTCGGCCCGCCTGATCCTGTGGCAGCTCCCCCGGCAGGTCGGCGCCGTGCGCCGCACCGTCGCCGAGCTCTCCGGCGTGCAGGGCGGCGCGCTCCTCTTCGCCGGCGGACGCGTGAAGCACCTCAGCGTTGGCATGAACGCGCCCCTCGCCGACGGCTTCGGCGCGGTCGAACCGCAGCTTGCGCAGCGCAAGTCCCGGCTCCTGATGGCCCGCCGCGACCCCACGCTCGCCTTGGAGCCGGCCGCCGATCAGCGCTCAACGGTCTCGGTCGGCGGGCGGCGACTCGAGCTGCGCGGGGCGGCCGAGGCCTTTGGCGGTGCCGCCTTGGATCCGGGGACCAAGCTCCTCCTCGAGACCCTCGCCGCGCGCGGCGCCGCGAGCGGCCTCTCCCCCGCCACCGTCGTCGACCTGGGCTGCGGCAACGGCACCATTGCGGCGTGGGCGGCGCTCACGTGGCCGGCCGCCTCCATCGAGGCCACCGACGACTCCCGCGACGCTGTCGCCTCCGCGACCGCCTCGCTCGAGGCGAGCGGCGTTGCCGAGCGCGCGCGGGTGGTGCGTGCCGACGGAGGCGACCATCTCGCCGAGGCGAGCGCCGACGTCGTGCTCCTGAACCCGCCCTTCCATCAGGGCGGGACGGTGCACACGGGCATCGCCACCAAGCTCATGCGCCAGGCAGCGCGGATGCTGCGCCCCGGCGGGACCCTGTTCTGTGTGTGGAACTCCCACCTGCGCTACCGCCCGCGCCTCGAACGGCTCGTGGGACCCACGGAGCAGCTTGGCAGGGACCGCACCTTCACCGTCACGGCCTCGACGCGGCGCGGCTGAGCCGCGCACGGCCCCGCCGCGCCAGCGGCATCCGACCTCAGGCCCGGCGCAGCCGCCCGTCCAGATCCGGCCACGCGAGCCGCGTGCGCTCGGCGGGTGCCAGCGCCTTCGTCTGCAGCGCCGGCGCCACCACGATGCCCTGCGGCGAGATCTCGAGCAGCGCGAGGCGCGTCGGCCCGCCGTCAAGCAGCCACTCCTCCGCGAGGTGGCTCAGGCCGAGCTCCTGCAGGCGCTCCTCCCCCTCCACCCAATCGGTGGGTTCCCCCACGGCGTGTCCAAGCACGTCGCGCGGCAGCAGCCGTTCGTAACCCGCGTCGAGCGGCTCGAGCCACCCCACGGTCTCGCCGTCCTCGCGCGTGACGCGCACCCATTCCTGCACCTTCGTGCTCCCTTTCGTCACCAGTGGTGGGTAAAGCAACGGGGCGGGCCCCTCCCGTGATGGGAGGAACCCGCCCCGTTAGGCGGTGTGAACCGTGCCGGTCAGGCGACCGGCGCCGGATCAGTTGCCGGTCAGCTTCTCGCGCAGAGCGGCGAGGGCCTCATCGGAAGCCAGCGTGCCGTGCTCGGCCTCGGCCTCGGCCGCGGGGGCCTCGGAGGAGTACGAGGCCGGAGCCGGAGCGGCGGTGCCGGCGGCGGCATCCTGCTCGGCGGCGGCGGCAACCTGCTTCTTGTGGGCCTCCCAGCGGGCCTGGGCCTCGGCGTACTGAGCCTCCCAGGCGGCGCGCTGGGCCTCGTAGCCCTCGAGCCACTCGTTGGTCTCCGGATCGAAGCCCTCGGGGTACTTGTAGTTGCCCTGCTCGTCGTACTCGGCGGCCATGCCGTACAGAGCCGGATCGAACTCGGTGCCCTCGGGATCGACGCCCTCGTTGGCCTGCTTAAGGGACAGCGAGATGCGGCGACGCTCCAGGTCGATGTCGATGACCTTGACGAAGATCTCCTCGCCCACGGACACAACCTGCTCGGCGAGGTCGATGTGACGCTCGGCCAGCTCGGAGATGTGCACGAGGCCCTCGATGCCATCCTCGACACGCACAAACGCGCCGAAGGGAACGAGCTTGGTGACCTTGCCCGGGACAACCTGGCCCAGGGCGGGGGTGCGGGCGAAGGCCTGCCACGGATCTTCCTGGGTGGCCTTCAGCGACAGCGAAACGCGCTCGCGGTCCATGTCGACCTCGAGGACCTCGACGGAGACCTTCTGGCCAACCTCGACAACCCCGGACGGGTGATCGATGTGCTTCCAGGACAGCTCGGAGACGTGCACCAGGCCGTCGACGCCACCCAGGTCCACGAAGGCACCGAAGTTGACGATGGAGGACACGACGCCCTCGCGGACCTGGCCCTTCTCGAGCTTGTTGAGGAAGTCGGTGCGGACGGCCGACTGGGTCTCCTCGAGCCAGGCACGGCGGGACAGGACCACGTTGTTGCGGTTCTTGTCCAGCTCGATGATCTTGGCTTCGAGCTGCTGGGCGATGTAGGGGGCGAGGTCGCGGAAGCGAGGCATCTGGAGGTGTGAGGCGGGCAGGAAGCCGTGCAGGCCGATGTCGAGGATGAGGCCACGCTTGACGAGCTCGATGACGGTGCCGGTGACGACGCCGTCCTCTTCCTTGACCTTCTCGATG
>JALAHE010000219.1 GCA_022712075.1 Galactobacter sp. | reverse complement strand
GGCCGCCGGCCACGGAACCGTCGGCCACGTTGAAATACGAGTCGTGGCACGGGCAGTGGAAGCGGTTCTCGTCGCCGGCCACGACCGTGCAGCCAGCGTGCGTGCAGATGGCGCTGTAGGCGAGCACGGTGCTTTCGTCCTGGCGATACAGGATGACGTCCGCCTTGTTGATCTTGACCGAGGCCTGCTTCCCCACGGGGAGCTCGGAGGCGGCCAGCACCTCGTGGCCCTCGCCCGTGGCGGAGGGCTCGGCTGCGGGCTCGCTCGGCGCGGCGCAGGCCGCCAGGGTCAGGGCGGCGGCGCCGACCAGCCCGCCGCCGAGCACTGCGCGGCGGCTGCGGCAGCAACCGGCGGCGGCCTCGGTGGCCTCGGGGGAAGCGGAAGCGGGTGCGGCGAGGTGCTCGTGGCTCATGCCAGCATTCTCCCATCCCGGCGCTGTGCGCCGGCTGTGCCACCCCGGCCCCGCCCGCACAGCGACGGCGCCCACCCCAGCGGGGCGGGCGCCGTCGGGCACGTCAAAAAGACTCAGCCGTGGAAGCGGGCGCCGTTGACGCGCTCGGAGGCCCCGACCTGATCCAGGTACGGGGTCAGGCCGCCGATGAACATGGGCCAACCGGCGCCCAAGATCATGCACAGGTCGATGTCCTCGGCCGCGGCGACCACGCCCTCATCCAGCATGGTCTTCACCTCCAGCGCCAGCGCGTCCTGCGTGCGGGTGAGCAGCTCCTCGCCCGTGAGCGGGGCGTCGCCGAACTCGAGCAGCTCGAGCGTGGACGCTGGCACGGAGACCGCGCCGTCCTCGCCCTTGGCCCAGATCGAGGTGACCTTGGCGTCGATGAGGCGCTGCACGTTCTCGGAGAGCGGGAAGCGCTCCGGGAAGGCGGTGTGCAGCGTCTCGGAGACGTGCTGAGCCACGGGCAGGCCCACCATCGCCAGCAGCGTGAAGGGGCTCATGGGCAGGCCCATCGGGGCGAGCGCCGTGTCGGCGACCTCGGCCGGCGTGCCGTTGTCGAAGGCCTCCTGCACCTCGTTCATGAGGCGCAGCAGCAGGCGGTTGACAACAAACGCCGGCGCGTCCTTGACCAGCACGGCGGTCTTGCGCAGGTTCTTTGCCACCACAAACGCCGTGGCGAGCACCTCCTGCGCCGTCTGCGGCTGCGCCACGATCTCCACGAGCGGCATGTAGGCCACGGGGTTGAAGAAGTGGAAACCGACGAGGCGCTCGGGGTGCTTGAGGCCGGCGGCCATCTCGGTCACGGAGAGCGAGGAGGTGTTGGTCGCGAGGATGCACTCGGGGGAGACGATCGCCTCGAGCTCGGCGAACACCGCCTTCTTCACGCCGATCTCCTCGAAGACCGCCTCGATGACCCAATCGGCGTCGGCATAGACGGACTTGTCGACGCTGCCGCTGATGAGGCTCTTGGTGCGGTTGGCAGCGTCCTGGCTGATCTTGCCGCGGGAGAGCTGCTTGTCGATGTCGGCGTGGGCGTGGGCCACGCCGCGGTCGACGCGCTCCTGGTCCATGTCGGTCATGACCACGGGCACCTTGAGCTTCTGGGCAAAGACGAGCGCGAGCTGGGCCGCCATGAGCCCGGCGCCCACGACGCCGACCTTGTTGACGGGCCGGGCGAGCTTCTTGTCCGGCGCGCCGGCGGGGCGCTTGCCGCGCTTCTGGACCAGGTCGAGGAAGGCGTAGACCGTGTTGTGGAAGGCCGGGGTGGCCATGAGGGCGGTCAGCGCCTCGACCTCGAGTTCGGCCGACTCCGGCTGGGTCAGGGTGCGGTTCGCCTCGAGGATGTCGAGGACGCGACCGGGGGCCGGCGCGGCGCCGGAGGTCTTGGCCTGGACCAGCGCGCGGCCCTTGGCCACCGCGGCGGCCCACCGGGCCGCCACCTCCGGATCGGTAGGGTCGACGGCGTGGGGCCGGGCGACCTCGAGCTCTCCCGTGAGCACGCGGTCGGCCCAGAGCAGGGACTGCTCGAGGAAGTCGGCGGGCTCGAAGGTCGCGTCGGCGCCGCCCGCCGCGCCAAACGCCGCACCGCCCAGGGAACGGTTGTTGTTGAGCGGGTTCTCGATCATAACGGTCAGCGCCGCCTCGGGGCCCACGAGGCGCGGCAGTCGATACACGCCGCCCCAGCCCGGGACGAGGCCGATGAAGGCCTCGGGCAGGCCAAGGCCCTGGGCGCCGGAGGAGACGGTGCGGTACTCGCAGGCCAGCGGCAGCTCGAGGCCGCCGCCCAGGGCGGTGCCGTTGATGAACGCGAAGCTCGGGACCCCGAGCGCCGGGAACTGGTCGTAGACGGCGTGGCCGAGCAGGGCCATGTCCCGGCCCTGGGCCTCCTCGCGCAGGGAGGAGACGGCTGAGAGGTCGGCGCCGGCGGCGAGGACGTAACCGGAGCCGGTGACGCCCACGGCGTCGATCTCGCCGGCCGCGGCGCGGGCGCCGAGGGCCTCGAGAGTGCGGCCGAGCTCGATCATCGTGGCCGGGCCAAGCGTGGCGGGGCGCGTGTGATCGTGCCCGTTATCCAGGGTGATGAGGGCAAGGGTCTTGCCGGAGGCCAGGGTGACGTCCTGGACGAGGGAGTGGGTGACGACCTCGTCGGGAAGGATCTGGGTGAGGTGCTCGAAGCGCTCGAAGGTGGCGCTGTGCGGGGTCTGCGTCATGTCAGGCGTCCTGTCCGTACTGGGCGTGGTGGGGGTTCTCCCAGATGACCGTGCCGCCCATGCCCAGGCCGATGCACATGGTCGTCAGGCCGTAGCGCACCTCGGGGTGCTGCTCGAACTGGCGGGAGAGCTGCGTCATGAGGCGAATGCCGGAGGACGCGAGGGGATGGCCGAAGGCGATGGCGCCGCCGTACTGGTTCACGCGCGCGTCGTTGTCGGCGATGCCGAAGTGCTCGAGGAAGGCGATGACCTGCACCGCAAAGGCCTCGTTGACCTCGAAGAGGCCGATCTCCTCGATGGACAGGCCAGCCTGCTTGAGCGCCTTTTCAGTGGAGGGGACCGGGCCATAGCCCATGACCTGCGGCTCCACGCCGGCGAAGGCGAAGGAGACGAGGCGCATGCCCACCGGGAGTCCCAGGCGCTCGGCTGCCTCGCCGGAGGCGAGCAGCGCGGCGGTGGCGCCGTCGTTCAGGCCGGAGGCGTTGCCGGCCGTGACGCGGCCGTGGGCGCGGAACGGAGTGCGCAGCCCGGCGAGGTCCTCGACCGTGGTGCCGGGGCGCAGGCCCTCGTCGCGCGTGCGCAGGTTCCAGCCCTCGCCTGTGCGGCGCGAGGCGACCGGCACGAGGTTCGGCTGGATGTCGCCGCGCTCGTAGGCGGCCGCGGCCTTCGCCTGGGAGGCGGCGGCGTAGGCGTCGGTGCGCTCCTTGGTCAGGCTCGGGAATCGATCGTGCAGGTTCTCTGCCGTGTTGCCCATGTTGAGGGCGGCGGGGTCAACGAGGCGCGCGGTGACGAAGCGCGGGTTCGGGTCGGCGTCCAGGCCCATGGGGTGGTGACCCATGTGCTCCACGCCGCCGGCGATGGCGACGTCGACCGAGCCGAAGGCGATGGCGCCGGCCAAGGACGTCACGGCGGTCATGGCGCCGGCGCAGAGGCGGTCGATCGCGTAGCCGGGCACGGTGACGGGCAGGCCGGCGAGCAGGGACACGGTGCGGCCGAGGGTCAGTCCCTGGTCGCCCGATTGCGTCGTCGCGGCGATCGCCACGTCGTCGATGACGGCGGGATCGAGGTCTGGGTGGCGGCGGAGCAGCTCGCGCACGGCCTTGACGGCCAGGTCGTCGGCGCGAACGTTGGCGTACATGCCCTTGTCGCCGGCGCGGCCGAAGGGGGTGCGGACGCCGTCGACGAAGACGACGTCCCGCACGGCGCGGTGTTGGCTGGTGGCAGGTGACACGGAGGACTCCCTCGTCTGCGGTTCGGTGGTGCTTGCCGGGCCGGGGCGCGTTGGCCCCTGGATCAACCTTAATCAGAGGTGATGCAGGTCATACGCTACTGGCGAGTAACAATGAGCGCAAGTGGGCGCTGAACGACGACGCCCCGGACCCTTGGTGGGTCCGGGGCGTCGGGCGAGGGGCCGGGTGCTGGGGCTCAGCCCAGCGGATCGGGATCGAGGAAGGCGACGGTGAGCACGGCGGCCGTGCGGTCGATCTGCCACGGGCGGGCACCCAGCTCGGCGAGCCGCTCGCGGAGGTGCTCGAGGTCGATGACCGCCGGCGGCTGCCAGCACAGCGCCTTCAAGGTGGCAGGCGTGAGCAGGTTCTCGGAGGGCATCCCGAGCTTGTCCGCCTCTCGCGCCAACCGCGCGCGCGCCGTCTGGAAGCGCGCAGCCGCCTCCGGGTGGCGATCGGCCCATGAGCGCGGGGGCGGGGGAGTGTTGCTCTTGATGTGCAGCGGGGGCAGCTGCGTGGAGGTGCGGGCGCGCTGCAGCGCGGCGAGCCAGCGCGGGGCCTCCTTGGCCGCGAGGCGTCCAACAAATCCGGAGGTGCTGATGAGCTGGGGCACCGTGCGGGGCATGGCCTTGGCCGCGGCGATGATCGCCGAGTCGGGAAGCAGGCGCCCCGGGGCGCGGTCGCGGGTCTGGGCGACGTGCTCGCGTTCCTCCCACAGTTCGCGCACCGCGGCGAGCTGGGCCGGCTTGCGCAACTGGTGCAGACCGTGGGTGCGGCGCCACGGGTCCTGGCGCGGCGACGGATCCGGCGCCACGCGCTCGGCCTCGAACTCCTGCCGCGCGATCTCGTCCTTGCCCTGCCCGTGCAGCAACGCGCCCATCTCCTCGCGCAGCTCGATCAGGACCTCCACGTCGAGGGCGGCGTAGTTCAGCCACGGCTCCGGCAACGGACGGGTGGACCAATCGGCCGCCGAATGCTCTTTGGCGAGCTTGAGGCCGAGCATCGTCTCGACGACGGGTCCAAGCCCAACACGGGGCAGTCCGGCAAGGCGCGCCGCCAGCTCGGTATCGAAGAGGGCGTCGGGCGCCATGCCGACCTCGTGCAGGCACGGGAGATCCTGGTGGGCGGCGTGCAGGATCCACTCGACGCCGCGCAGGGCGTCGTTGATGGGGGCGAGGTCCTCGAAGGCCTCGGGGTCGATCAGGAGCGTGCCGGCGCCTTCGCGGCGCAGCTGCACGAGGAAGGCGCGCTGGCCGTAGCGGAAGCCGGAGGCGCGCTCGGCGTCAACGGCCACGGGGCCGGTGCCGGCCGCCAGGGCGGCAGCTGCGCGCTCGAGCGCCTTGGTCGTGTCGATGACGAAGGGGATGCCCTCGGCTGGCGCGCTCAACGGAACCAGGAGGTCCGGATCGCGCTCGGGGATCTGTCCGGCGGCAAGCACCGAGATGTCGGCTGGGGTGGCGGTCATGATGGGCGCCATTCTAGTCGCTCGGCGCGCCGGGGCACGTGGGGCACCCTAGGTCAGGCGCAGGAAAGGGAGCGGGGTCACGCCGTCGGGCAGCGGCGGCAGCCCCGCGAAGGAGGCAACCATGTCCACCCACGCCTCGAGATGGCTCGTCAGCTCGGCGTTCAGCGGCGTCCAGGAGGCGCGCAATTCGATGTCGATGTGCTCGGCGCTGCCGCGCAGGGTGCCGAAGTTTTCGCTCAGCACGCGGGTCGCCGTGCCCCCGGCCTCCGTATAGGGCGCGTGGTGCTCGCGCAGCGCGTCCACGAGCCAGGTCCAGGCCACCGAGCCGAGGAGCTGGTCGTTGCCCATCTCCGGTTCCAGGGTCGCGCGGATGTACGTGACGATGCGGAAGGTGCCACCCCAGACGGGATTCGGCTCCGGCTCGTGCAGCAGGATGAAGCGTCCGGTCGCCAGCTCGCTCGTGGGGGCGCCGGGTTCGATGGAGCCGCAGACCTCCGCCGCCACGGCCACGGCGTGGCTCGCGAGCCCGTAGGGGGCGTCGATGCTCTTGAGCGAAACCTCGGGGCGGACGCTCGATCGTTCGAGGGCGGTCAAGGCCGTCCTGAAGGCCTCGGGCGTCTCGCCGCCGGCGCGTTGCGTGCTCACGCCTGAAAGCCTAGGACCGGGCGACGGGACGGCCGGGGCACCACGCCGTGCCGCCCGCGGGAGCGCGGCGGGTGTCGGTCACGCGAGCTCGCTGGCCGCGGCCAGGAGCTCGTCGACGTGCTCCTCGCGCGTGTCGAAGGAGCACATGAGCCGCGCCGGTGAGGAGGCCGTGCCGGCCCCGTGGAAGACGTAGCGGCCGCGCAGTGCCTCGAGGAGGGCGGCTGGCGCCTCGATGAACACGGCGTTCGACTGCACGGGGTGGGCCAGGGAGACGCCGGGGAGGGCGGCGAGCCCCTCGGCGAGGCGGGTGGCCAGCTCGTTGGCGTGCGCGGCGTTGCGCAGCCAGAGATCGCCCCCGTACATCGCCAGCAGCTGGGCGGAGACGAAGCGCTGCTTCGAGACGAGCTGGGTGGTGCTCTTGCGCAGGTGCGGCAGGTCGGCGGCGGCCGCGGGGTGCAGGGCGATGACGGCCTCGGCCAGCATCGCTCCGTTCTTGGTGGCGCCGAGGCTGAGGACGTCGATGCCGGCGTCGGTGATCAGCTCGCGCAGGCCGGCACCCGTGTGCGCTGCCGCGTGCGAGAGGCGCGAGCCGTCGACGTGGACGAGCATGCCGTGCTCGTGCGCGGCGGCGCTGAGCGCGCCGAGCTCGTCTGGCGTGTAGGCGGTTCCCGCCTCGGTGACGTTGGAGAGCGAGAGTGTCGTCGGCTGGGCGTGGTGCTGCGAGCCGAGCGCCGCGGCGGCGGCGTGAATCGCGGTGACGGACAGTTTGCCGTGCTCATGCTCGGCGGTGATGAGCTTGAGCCCCGCGGAGCGCTCCGGGGCGGCCGCCTCGTCGGTGTTGATGTGGGCGCTCGCGGCGCACAGCACGGCGCCATAGCGCGGCGTGGCGGCCTGCAATGCCAGGACGTTGGCGCCCGTGCCGTTCAAGACAGGAAGCGCCACCGCGCCCTGGCCGAAGGTGGTTCTTGCCCAGTCGCCGAAGGCCTGAGTGTAGGGATCGGCCCCGTAGGCGTCGGTGTGCCCCTCGTTGGCTGCCGACAGGGCGGCCAGGACCTCGGGGTGCACCCCGGAGGAGTTATCGGAGGCAAAAACGTGGCGGGCGGCGTCGTGCAGAGTGTTCACCATCACAGCCCAAGCCTAGGGGGTTTTCGGGGCCCGTAGAGCACGCGCCGCGCCCGGACCTCTCAGGCGCGCTCGCGCTTGGTCAGCGAGATGGAGTTGATGCAGTAGCGCTGATCGGTGGGGGTGTTGTAGCCCTCGCCCTCAAAGACGTGCCCGAGGTGCGAATCGCACCTGGCGCAGCGGACCTCCACCCGGCGCATGCCTGCCGAGGTGTCGACGAGGTAGCGCACGCTCTCCCCGGCCAGCGGGGCAAAGAAGGAGGGCCAGCCGCAGTGGGAGTCGAACTTCTCGGCGGAGCTGAACAGCTCGGCGCCGCAAGCCTTACAGGCGTAGACGCCCTCGCTGTGGTCGTCCCAGTACTCGCCGGTGAAGGCGCGCTCGGTGCCTTGCTGGCGCAGCACCTGGAACTCGGCGGGGCTGAGCCGTTCGAGCCAGGCGGCGTCTCCCGTGCCGCTCGGGTCGTCGACGGTGGAGGCGTGGCGCGGATCGATGGAGGTCATGGTCTCGACAACGCAACGATCCGGCGGGGCATTCCCGCGACGTTCAGGAGCCGGTGACATGATGAGGTCATGACGCAGCGCAATGACAGCCCCGTCCCCTCGTCGAAGCGGCGCAAGGGCCCCGGCCCGGTGGCCTGGACCTTCCTCGGCCTGGGCGCCGGCGCGGCGGTCGGTTCGGCGGTGGCCGGCGTGATCGGCGGGCTCGCCACCCTCTTCGCCCGGGAGGTCGTCACCCCCGGGAAGGCGCCGGTGGAGGACGTCGAGATCCTGGCGCTCATCTCCACGCCGCGCGGGCGCGAGGTGGTCCTTCCCGTCACGCAGGAGACCACCAAGCCCGGAACCTACTCGCTGTGGTTCGACGGCGATCGCGGCCACGCCCGCCTGGGCGAGGTCACCGAGCGCTCCGACGCCGAGGGCACGCTGCAGCGCGAGGTCATCACGGTGGATCGCGGGGATCTGGGCGCCGCCCGGCGCGGCCGCCTCGGCGGCAACGTCTACCTGAGCCCCGCGGACCTCGGGCTCGAGTTCAGCGAGGTCCAGGTGCCGGTCTCGGCCGGCCTGGCCCCCGCCTGGCTCGTGCCGGGGACCACGCGTGCGGACACCTGGGCCATCATGGTCCACGGCCGCGGCGCCAACCGCCTCGAGGCCTTGCGCGCCCTCCCCGTGGTCCACGACGCCGGGCTCACCTCGCTCGTGGTGAGCTACCGCAACGACGGCGACGCCCCCGAGGTGAACAACGGCCGCTACGGCCTCGGCACCACCGAGTGGCGCGATGTCGACTCGGCCATCAGCTACGCCATCTCGCAGGGCGCCCGCGACGTCGTGCTCTTCGGTTGGTCCATGGGCGGCGCCATCGCCCTGCAGGTGGCTGATCGCTCCCAGCACCGCACCCGCGTGCAGGCCCTCGTTCTGGACGGGCCTGCCGTGAACTGGTTCGACATCCTCGAGCACCAGGCCAAGATCAATAAGATCCCCTACGTCTCCGGGCGCCTCGGCACGTGGCTGCTCACGCATCCTTGGGGCAAGAAGATCACGGGGCTCACCTCCCCGCTGGATCTCGCGTCCCTCGACTGGGTGAGCCGCGCCGAGCAGCTGCGCGTGCCGACCCTCATCCTTCACTCCAAGGACGACGACTTCGTTCCCTTCAGCTCCTCGGCCGAGCTGGCGGCGAAGAATCCGGCGAAGGTGGACCTCGTGGCCTTCACGCGGGCCGGCCACGTGCGCGAATGGAACGTGGATCCCAAGGCCTGGGACGACGCCGTCTCCGACTGGCTCGAGAACATGTTCGCCGCGCCGATCCCGGGGCTGGCGCCGCTCCCGCGCTGAGCGCGGAAGGGAAGCTGATCTTCCAGGAAAGGCCCGACGGCGCCCGCCCAGGTGAGCGGGCGCCGTCGAGCCTTTCTCGCTTCAAGGCACAGGCGAGCCGGGGGCTCAGCCGAGCAGGCTCGACCAATCCGGCATGGTGAGGCGCCGGGGCTCCAGCAGCGTGTAGCGCTCGGCGCCGCCGAGCCGGGTGAAGCTCTTGGCGCACATGAGGCGCGTGTCGATGACGGCGGTGCCGGCCAACTCGAGCTCGGTACCGTCGTCCGGGGTGGAGTAGTCAACCTCGATGAGGTCGCGGCCCGCTCCGCGCACGGCAAGCGGGCGCTCGCCTCCCACCTCGTCTCCCCAGATGGGAAGCGAAAGTGGCGTCGCCATGCACAGGGGGATGAACCGCGAGGGGAAGTCGGCGTCCCGGCGCGTGGAGTCGGCGCCGTCGAGGCCTCCCACGTGCCGCAGGGTGCGTTCCATGGGCGCATACTCCACGCGGAAGCCGTCGTCGCTGCGGATGCACCGCGCCGTGCGCCCGTCCATCCACATCTCGAGCCGGTAGCTCGTGGTTTGGCCCTCGGCGTCCTCGAAGAGGACGGTCGCCGTGAGCGGGTGTCGCGTGCGCTCGCGGCGCAGGCCCTGCACGAGGCGCAGGAGCGCGGCGGCGTCGAGGGGGCCGTGGGGCGCGCCCGAGGGCGCGCCGGCGGCCGCCCCGCTCACGGCGCGGCCAGCGGCGCGACGGCGGCGCGCGTGAGCGCCACGAGGTCAGCGCCGGAGAGCTCCACATCGAGGCCGCGGCGCCCGCCGGAGATGAACACGCTCGGCAGGCTCAGGGCGCTCTCGTCGATCGCGGTGGGCAGTGACTTGCGCTGCCCGAGCGGCGAAATCCCGCCAGGCACGTAGCCGGTGCGTTGCGCCGCCAGCTGGCGGTCGGCCAGGGCCACCTTCTTCACGCCGAGGGCCGACGCGGCGGCCTTCAGGTCCAGCTTGCCCGCCACGGGGACCACGGCGACGCCGAGGTCCCTGCCGTTGCCGAGGTCGAGGACGAGGGTCTTGAACACGCGCTCGGGATCCACCCCGAGCTCGCGCGCCGCCTCGCCGCCGAAGTCCTGCTCGCCGTCGGCGTGCTCGTAGGCGTGCACCGTGTGCTGCACTCCGGCGGCGGCCAGCGCCACGAGCGCCGGGGTGCCTGCGTCCTTTCCCTTCTTTGCGGCCTTGCCCAGGGCTCAGCCCTCCACTGCCGTCGCCACGCGGCGCTTGATGCGTCCGAGCATGGCGGTCATCCCGCGCAGCCGCAGGGGAGACACGGCGTGAGTCAGCCCAAGGGTTGACGGGAAGTCGGCGGGAACGGCGAGGACGTCGGCGGCAGGCAGGCCGTCGAGACCCTCCTTGAGCACGCCGGCGAAACCGCGCGTGGTCGGCGCCTGCGGGGGAGCGGTGATGTACACGCCAACCGTGCGCTCGGCGTCGTCGGCCACCTCCACCGTGAGGAACACGGGGGATTGGCACTCCGTCACTTGCTCCAGCTCCACGCCGTCGAAGCGCGCCGGCAGCTCAGGCAGGTTGTCTGAAAACTCGAGCAGCAGCTCGAGCCGCTCGGGCTCGGGGAGGGCGTTGAAGTCCTCGGCGATCTCGGCGAGGGCGGTGGGCAGGCTCATCGGGCGGCCCCGGCAGGCACGGCGCCGGGCTCGGCGCCGAGGGCGATCGGGACGCGCACGGCGTTGCCCCACTCGGTCCAGGAACCGTCGTAGTTACGCACGTTCTCGATGCCGAGCAGGAAGTGCAGGGCAAACCAGCTGTGGGCGCTGCGCTCACCGATGCGGCAATAGGTGACCACGTCGTCGTCGAGCTTCAGGCCAGCGCGGCCAAGGTAGAGCTCCTCGAGCTCGGCGCGGGAGCGGTACGTGCCGTCTTCGGCGACGGCCTGGCCCCACGGGACGGAGGCGGCGGTGGGGATGTGCCCGCCGCGCAGGGCGCCCTCCTCGGGGTAATCGGGCATGTGGGTGCGTTCGCCCGAGTACTCCTGGGGCGAGCGCACGTCGATGAGCGGGCCGTGGCCAAGGTGCTCGCGGACCTCGGGGAGGAAGGCACGCAGCGTGGAGTCGTCGCGCTCGATCACGGGGTACGCCGTGGCGGGGCGGTTCGTGGCCTCGCGCGTGAGCTCGCGGCCCTCGGCGATCCACTTGTCGCGGCCGCCATCCATGAGGCGAACGTCCTCGTGGCCAAAGAGGGACAGCACCCAGAGGGCGTAAGCGGCCCACCAGTTGTTGCGGTCGCCGTAGATCACGAGCGTGTCTTCGCGCGAGATGCCCTTGGCGCTCAGGAGCGCGGAGAGGGCAGGGCCGTCCACGTAGTCGCGCGTCACGGCATCGTTGAGCTCAGTGTGCCAATCGAGCTTGACGGCGCCGGGCAGGTGGCCCGTCGAATACAGCAGAACGTCCTCGTCGGATTCGAGGACGACGACGCCAGGGGTGTCGAGGTGTTCGGCCACCCAGGCCGTGGACACGAGTCGCTCGGGGTGAGCAAACGTGGGATCGATGCCGGAATCGCTTGACTGGCTCATGCTGCTTCTTCCTAGACCTGGAGGGGAGCGGCGCGCCCGCTGGCCGCGCCGCGATCAAGCCTACGCGGCCGGGCCCGGGCGCCCCCATGTCTCCCCGACACACGAGGCAAGGTTGACCACGCTTTCCGCGTAAAATCTTGGCGGTACGCCCGCTCACCCGCACCAGCGCGGAAGGAAACCACCGCACGTGGCCACGAGAATCCATCTCACCGACATCACGCCCCAGGTCTCGCCAGACGAGCTCCTGGCCGGGATGCACCCCTCCTACCGCTTCGGTGAGGTGTCCTTCGACACGTACATCCCGGACCCCAGCCAGCCGCGCCAGGCGGAGGGCGTGGAGCGCATGAGCCGCTTTGCCGGCTCGGTCGGGAAGCAGGCCTCCGGCGGGTTCCTCGGCAAGTTGTTCGGGAAGTCGAAGACCAAGGAGCCGGCCGGGCTCTACCTCGATGGCGGCTTTGGCGTGGGCAAGACCCACCTGCTCGCCTCGCTGTGGCACGCGGCGCAGGGCAAGCGGGCGTTCGGCACGTTTGTCGAGTACACCAACCTCGTCGGCGCGCTCTCCTTCCGCAAGGCAGTTGACGTCCTCAAGGGTTACGACCTGGTCTGCATCGACGAGTTTGAGCTGGATGATCCGGGGGACACCGTGCTCATGTCCCGGCTGATGCGCGAGCTCGCCGACGCCGGCGTCAAGATCGCCGCGACGTCCAATACGCTGCCCGGCGCGCTGGGCGAGGGCCGCTTTGCCGCCCAGGACTTCAAGCGCGAGATCCAGGTGCTGGCCGATCAGTTCGAGATCATGCGCATCGACGGTGAGGACTACCGCCACCGCGGCCTGCCCGACGCCCCGCTGCCGCTTGATGACTCCCAGGTGGAGCCGCTCGCCGAGGAGCGCTACCCGGACGCGACGATCGCGGTCGACAGCTTCCCCTCCCTTCTCGAGCACCTCTCGCGCGTTCACCCCTCCAGGTATCGCCAGCTGCTCAAGGACGTCGATGTCCTGGCCCTGCACGACGTCGAGACGATCACGAACCAGGCCACGGCGCTGCGTTTTGTTGTCCTGGCCGACCGCCTGTACGACAAGGACGTGCCGATCCTCGCCTCGGGCGTCCCCTTCGACCGACTCTTCACCGAAGAGATGATGGCCGGCGGCTACCAGAAGAAGTATTTCCGCGCCGTCTCCCGCCTCACCTCGCTCGTACGCGAGGGGCAGGGTGTCGCCGCGCGCTGACGCCCAGAAACAGGAACAGGGCCGGTGCCGTCTCACGACGGTACCGGCCCTGCTTCCTTGCGACGTTAAGTCAGGACGTCACGCATGAGGCGCGGCGCCCGGGCATCGCTCGAGGGGGTGCGATCAGGCCTGCGGGGCCTGATCGTCGCCACCGGCGGCCTTGTCGACCAGGCCCGAGGCGGCGTCCTGCACCGAGTCGACCTTGTCGGCAAACTTGCCGCCGGTCTTGTCGTCGATGAAGTCGCCGACCTTCTCGATGCCGCCCTTGATGGCCTCTTCGTTCTTGGCCACTAGATCCTGCGCCTGGTCAACGAGGCCCTCGGCCTTGCCCTTGATGTCGTCGAGGAAAGACAAGTAGGCACCCCCTTTCGTTCTTTGGGCCCCGGCGGGGCCCTCTGGAATCGATGGTAGGGCACATACGGTCGCTTCACTAGAGAGATATTTCTCCGGGCGTGGCGCGACGACGCACGAGGTCACGTGGGCGGGGGAGTGGCCCGCTGGGATGCATCACGCTGGTGCGATCCAGAGCGTGAGTTCGTGGGGAAGTGCGGAGGTGAAACAAAGAAGCCCCACGGAAAACCGTGGGGCTTCTCGATCCGGACGATGTCCGGAATGCGAGCGGACAACGGGATTCGAACCCGCGACCTCCACCTTGGCAAGGTGGCGCTCTAGCCAGCTGAGCTATGTCCGCATGTCTGGTCTGAACCCGAGGGTTCCTACCGTGCGCGATACTGGGATCGAACCAGTGACCTCTTCCGTGTCAGGGAAGCGCGCTACCGCTGCGCTAATCGCGCCCATATGGGCTGCAGTTCACTTGTGGAGGTGGGGACGGGATTCGAACCCGCGTATACGGCTTTGCAGGCCGCTGCCTCGCCTCTCGGCCACCCCACCAGGTCCGTGAGAACACGGTGTCCGGCAAGCCGGATCCAAGTGAATTGCGAGCGGACAACGGGATTCGAACCCGCGACCTCCACCTTGGCAAGGTGGCGCTCTAGCCAGCTGAGCTATGTCCGCATGTGGTGCTCCGTTCTTGGCCCATCCCGAGGTCTTCGAGAGGATCAAGCGCGTCGTTCCAACGAGTGAAGACTCTAACGCATCTGGGAGGCTTCCTCCAAATCGGGGCTTCCTCCCGCCGGGCAATCAGGCTTTGTCCCTGGCTGGAATTCCCTAAGTCGACGCCCGCGCGGGAGCCGGCGTCGGCCCACCGTGTGAGGATGGGCGACATGACCCAGCCGCAGCTTGCCCACGCCACCGACTTCGGCCGGATGTACTCCCGCCAGGTCGGCGGCCTTCCAGAGGTCCCCTCCATCACCACCGTGATCGGGCAGGCACCCCCGGACTTGGCCGGTTGGGCCGGCCACATGGCAGCCACCGCCGTGGTGCAGGATGCGCGGCTGGGGCAGGCGCTCGGCTCCCCGGCGCAGCTGCGCTCCATCGCACGGGACGCCTCGTCGGCCGCCGAGCGGTACCGCGACGAAGCCGCCGCCCGCGGAGACCGCGTCCACGCGTACGCGGAGCAGGTGGCGTTGCGCCAGCTTGGTCAGGCACACGACGTCGCGGGGCACCGCGAGGTGCTCAAGGAGCACGGCGAGGGTGGCTTCGCGGATCGCTTCGACGAGTGGTGGGACGCCTACGAAGTGCAGCCGCTCGCGCCGGAGATCACCGTCTGGAATCACGAGGTGGGGTACGCGGGCACGCTCGACCTCGTCGCCAAGATCGGCGGGCGCGTGTGCCTCATCGACTACAAGACCAAGGGCACCTCGCGGGACGGGCGGGTGAAGCCACTGGATCCCAAGGTCGTGATGCAGCTCGCGGCGGGGGCCCAAGCGCAGGAACAGCTCGTGGACGGCGAGCGGGGCGCGTGGGAGCCCTGGCCGCACGCCAAGGACGTCGTCTTGCTCGGCGTGGCCTTGGGGGAGACCGAGGTGCTCACGCAACGGGCGCAGAACGCCGTGCTCCCCGCCTCCTGGCGCCGCTTCTGGGCCCTGCGGCAGGTCTGGGAGGCGGGTCATCAGCTCGCCGGACTCGGCCCGGCTCTGCGCCCAGTGCCGCCGCCGGCCGGCGCCTGAGTCAGCGGCGCGCGCCAACCCTCGGTCCCCGAGCGGCGCGTGGCCCTAAACTTGGGGGCGGTGCCGTGAACGCGGCTCCGCCTTTGAAGACCTTTCAGGAGGACCTCCCCGTGACGATCCTGGCCGTGCGCCTGGTGGGCGACCCAGTGTTGCGCACCCCGGCCGACGCCGTGACGCGCTTCGACGACACCCTCGCCAAGCTCGCCGCAGACATGCACGAGACGATGGAGGAGGTCGCGGGCGTGGGCCTGGCTGGCCCCCAGGTGGGTGTGAGCCTGCGCGTGTTCACCTATCACGTGGGTGAGGAGCGGGGAACGGTCTGCAATCCGGTGGTGGAAGTGCTCGGCGGCGAGCTCGATCACGGCTCCGAGGGTTGCCTCTCCGTTCCGGGGCTCGGCTTCCCACTCGACCGCCCTGCGCGGGTGCGCGTCACGGGCCAGGACATCACCGGCGCGCCCCTCGTGCTCGAGGGCGAGGGCCTGCTGGCCCGCTGCTTCCAGCACGAGACCGACCACCTGGGCGGCACGCTCTACATTGACAAGCTCGCCGGAGAGGAGCGCAAGCGCGCGTGGCGAGCCATCCGCGAGGAGGGCTTCGAGGCCAACGCGCAATCGGTGCTGCAGGACCGCGCCGGCGCCGTGGGCAGCGCCTTCGGCGGGGCCTCCTTCGGTGGCTCGGCCTTCTCCCAGGGATGGGCCAAGTGAGCCGCCTGATCTACGCCGGGACGCCCCAGACGGCGGTCCCGCCGCTGCGCCGGCTCATCGCCGACGGTCACGAGATCGTGGCCGTGCTCACCCGTCCCGACGCGCCGCTCGGCCGCAAGCGGGTCCTGACGCCCTCGCCCGTGGCGCAGGAGGCGGCGGCCCACGGCCTGCCGGTGATCAAGGCGACGCGCATCGACGACGAGACGCACGAGGCGATCGCCGCGCTCGACGCCGAGCTCGCCGTGGTGGTCGCCTACGGCGGGCTCATTCCGCGCCGCACCCTGGACGCTGTGCAACGCGGCTGGGTCAATCTGCACTTCTCGCTCTTGCCGCTGCTGCGCGGCGCGGCGCCGGTACAGCACGCGCTCATCCAGTGCCACGACATCACGGGCGCCAGCGTCTTCCTGCTCGAGGAGGGCCTGGACACGGGCCCCGTGCTCGGCATGATGACCGAGGCCGTGCGCCCGGAAGACACCACAGGAACGCTGCTCGAGCGGCTCTCCGAGGCCGGCTCCGAGTTGCTCTCGCAGGCCGTGGTCGGTTACCTCGCCGGCCAGGTCACGCCCGTGGCACAGAGCGGCGAGCCGACCTTTGCCCCCAAGCTGGGGCGCGAGGACGGCCTTGTCGACTTCCGCCAGGCGGCGAAGGCGGTCCACGGCCGCATCGCCGGCGTCACGCCGGAGCCCGGGGCCTACACGCACCTCGACGATGCAGTGCTCAAGCTCGGCGCCGTCGCCCTCGTGCCCGAGGTCTCCGACCTCGAGCCGGGCGAGCTGCGCGTCGAGCCGGGCAAGCGCCCGCGGGTGCTCGTGGGGACGGGCTCGCACGCCGTCGCCCTTGGCCAGGTGCAGCCGGCAGGCAAGAAGATGATGGCCGCCGCCGACTGGGCGCGCGGCCTCCACGACAACACGAAGGTGAGGCTCGGATGAGCGGCGCAAGCGAGAACAACGAGCGCCGTTCCGGCCAGGGCCGCGGCGGCAACGCAGGCGGGGGTCGCGATGGCCAGGGCCGCTCCGGCGGGCCGCGCCGCGGTTCGCGCGGTTCAGGTTCCTCGGATCGCCGCGACGCGGCGGGCCGCCAGCGCCACCGAGGCCAGGGCGATGGGCCGCGCCAGTACGGCGCGCTGAATCCCTCCGAGCGCGCCCGCACCGCCGATCCCTCGCGCGCCGCCGCCTACGAGGTGCTGCGCGCCGTGCAGGCCGACGACGCCTACGCGAACCTGGCGCTGCCCGCCGCGATCCGCCGCCACGGCCTCGACAAGCGCGATGCCGGCTTTGCCACGGAGCTGACCTACGGCGCCCTGCGCGGCCTGGGCCGCCTGGACGCCGTCATCGCGATGTGCACCGACCGCAAGCTCAAGCAGATCGATCCGAACGTGCTCGATGCCCTGCGGCTCGGCACCTACCAGCTCCTGGACATGCGCGTCCCCGCCCACGCGGCGCTCTCCGCCACCGTCGCCCTGACCCGCGACAAGGTCGGAGCCGGCGCTGGTGGCTTCGTCAACGCCGTGCTGCGCCGCGTGAGCGAGCGCGAGACCGAGGAGTGGGACGCCGCGATCGTCGAAGCGGCCAAGGATGAGACGGCGCGCCTGAGCGTGCTGACCTCGCACCCCGAGTGGATCGTGCGTGCCCTGCGCGGCGCCTTGACGACGCACGGGCGCGACGCGGCGGAGCTGCCCGAGTTGCTCGAGGCGGACAACGCGGCGCCCGTCGTCAACCTCGTGGCCCTGCCAGGGCTCGGCGACGTCGAGGCGCTCGAAGAGGCCGGCGCTGTGCGCTCGGAACTCGTGCCGGGTGCCCTGTTGGCCGAGGCCGGGGGAGACCCGGCCCGCCTGCCCGGCGTCGACGCCGGCGCGGCCCGCGTGCAGGACGCCGGCTCGCAGCTCGTGGCCCGCGCGCTGGCGGGGGCCAAGCTGCCCACGGGGGAGCGCGACGTCGCCTGGCTGGACATGTGCGCCGGCCCCGGCGGCAAGGCGGCCCTGCTGGGCGCTCTCGCGGCCGAGCGCGGCGCCCACCTCGAGGCCAACGAGGTGGCGCAGCACCGCGCCAAGCTCGTGGTCGAGGGCCTTCGCGCCGTGGACCAGGACGCCTGGCACGTGGAGGTCGGCGACGGCCGTCGCTACGGCAAGGAGGCCCCCGGCTTCTTCGACCGCGTCATGCTTGACGCCCCGTGCTCCGGCCTGGGTGCCCTGCGCCGCCGGCCCGAGGCACGCTGGCGCAAGCAGCCGAGCGACATCCCGGCGCTGAGCGCCCTGCAGGAGCAGCTGCTGCTCGCGGGCCTGGACGCCCTGCGCCCCGGCGGCGTGCTCGCCTACGTCACGTGCTCCCCGCACCCGGC
>JALAHE010000218.1 GCA_022712075.1 Galactobacter sp. | reverse complement strand
TGGTAGCGCGTCTGCATGGCATGCAGAAGGTCAGGGGTTCGAATCCCCTTACCTCCACCGAAGAGCACAAGGCCCGGTCTGATGACCGGGCCTTGTGCGTTGCCCGCGGGGTGCACGGCGCGGGGCCCGGCGTCAGGGATCACCCCTTCCGACCCTCGCTCCCCCTGTCCGCGTACTGACCAGTAGGTCCGCTCGCGGTACCGCTGGGAGCGAAAATCGGACCACCGGCGCAGCCTAGTGGCCGCCGCTGGCGCGCGTGACCCGCACCGGTCGGGGCGTGACGCGGCTCGCCCCCGCTCGATTGGCGTTCGCGGCCCGGGCTTTGCTAAAGTTTCATCTTGTTCGAGCGAGGCCTCAGGTCCAGCGAAGAGCACCTCTTTTGGGGGTATGGCGCAGTTGGTAGCGCGTCTGCATGGCATGCAGAAGGTCAGGGGTTCGAATCCCCTTACCTCCACCCAAGAAAACAGAAGGCCCGGTCATTGAGACCGGGTCTTCTGCGTTTCCGGGTTCCTCAGCGATGGGTCATGACCACCCGTTCGAACCCGTTGATCACGGACGTCGTCGGCGAGGCCATCTCGAATCCCACGGCCGCAAACATCTCCACGGTCCCGACGTAAGCCATCGTCGGATCCACACGGGCCCCGCGGTTGTCCACGGGGTAGGCCTCGATCGACGGCGCCCCGAGGGTGCGGGCGTGTTCAACGGCGCCCTCGATGAGGGCCGCGGTGACCCCGCGCCTCCGGTAGCCGGCCCGCACCCGGAGGCACCACAGGCTCCACGCGCCGTCCTCCAGGTGCGGAATCTTGCGGTTGCGGGCGAAGGACGTGTCGGCGCGTGGATGGATGGCGGCCCACCCCACGGGGACGTCGCCGAGGTAGGCGAGTACCCCGGGCGGCGGCGTCTGCGCGCACAGTTCACGCACCCGCTCGCCCCGTTCGGGGCCCTTGAGCGCCTGGTTTTCCTTGGAACCGATGCGATAGCTCAGGCAGAAGCACACGTTTGACTGCGGGTTCTTGGGTCCTAGCACCGCCGCCACGTCCTCGAAGACCGTGGCCGGGCGGACCGTCAGCCGATCATTCATGCCGACGACCCTAGCGCCCAGCCCCGACGCTTGGGCGCGAGGGCCGCCAGCTCCCCAACGAAACATGGCCGCCACGCCCTGGGCGTCGCGGTGGCTAGATCGGCCGCTGGCCGGACCTCACGTACCCGACCCTGCGCCTCGATGCCGCGGTAGCGCGGCGCCACCACGGGCGGCGTCGCTCAGGTGCTGCCGCGGTGGATTACGGCCGTCGGCGCGGTGGCCCACGGCCCGAGCTCGCGCCCGAGGGCGAGCCGGGCGGCGCGGCGGCCGTACTCCTCGGCGTTGATCCGCAGGGTGCTCAGCGCCGGGGTCCAGAGTGCGCCGGCTTCGCTGTCGTCGAAGCTCATGACGGCCAGGTCGTCCGGACAACGTCCGCCGCTCACGTGAACGGCGCTCATGAGGCGCAATGCGGTGGCGTCGTCGTACGCCGCCACCGCGGTCACGCCGGTCTCGAGCAGACGCTCGAGCGCCCGCGCGGCCGACCCGTCGCGGGCGAGCCGAACGGTGGGTGGGAGAGGCAAACCCAGCTCCCGCGCGGCGGCCGTCACGTGTTCACGGCGCGTCCGCACCGTGGCAGCATCCGGTCCCGCTGAGAGGACGAACGCGATGTTGCGGTGTCCCCGCTCGCGCAGGTAGCGCAGCTGGATGAGCGATTGGTACGCAAAACCGGCGTGTGTACCGTCGATCACCCCCGAGATCACGTCCGACGACGCCGGGCCGAGCGTGAGCGTGGAGAGGTCGAGCACCGATCGGGCGGAGACCTCGGAGCGGACGTGGGCGCTGTGCGCGTCGCCGCCCACCGTAATGAGCAGCACGTGCTCGTGCTTGCGCAGCTCGTCGCTCATCCCGCGGAGGAGCCGCCCCAGCGTGGGACCGCTCTGCTCCATGTCCCCGACGTCCACGATCACGGCACGCGAGTGGCCGCGTTGGAGCGCCCGACCGGCGGGGCTGGGGACGTACCCGACGGCGGCCACCGCGTCGAGCACCCGGCGGCGGGTGGCCACGGGGATGCTTTGGCCGGGCGTCTCGTTTAGCACGTAGCTGACCGTCGCCGTGGAGACGCCCGCGTGCGCTGCCACGCCGCGCTGGGTCGGCCTCACTCCTGGGATGGTCGAGGACCGGGGCGAGGGCATGCCGGCACGCCAACACTTTTGCGCATAAGTCAGTAGCGTCCCGGCTGGGCGGACCGCCCACGAACCGAGCAAGAAGAAGACATGAAGGCGTGGCAGTACATGGGCAACGGGGTCCCGATCGCTCTGAACGAGGTCGAGGCGCTGACCCCGGGGCCGGGCGAGGTCGTGATCGACGTCAAGGCGGCCGGGCTGTGCCACAGCGACGTGATGTACATGGAGGTCGGCGACGGCACCATACCCTTCCTGCCCACAACGCAGGGGCACGAGAACGCCGGCATCATCTCCGCCGTTGGCGAGGGCGTGACGGGCTGGTCGGTCGGCTACGCGGTCGGCGTGTGCTCCTCCGGTGTCCGCCCGCCGCTTGGCATGTTCGCCCATGGTGGTTTCGCGGATCAGCTGGTGGCCACCGCCGAGGACCTGGCCCGCGTCCCGGCAGGCTTGGACCTGTCCCTGGCAGCCCTGGCCACGGATGCCGGCATGACCTCCTACCACGCCATCATCAAGGAGGGCGGGGCCCGCGCCGGGATGAAGGTCGGCGTGATCGGCTTCGGCGGCCTGGGCCAGATCGGTGCCCGAGCCGCCGTGGTGGCCGGTGCCGAGGTACACGTCGCGGAGATGAAGCGCGACGTCTGGGACCTGGCGAAGCAGGCCGGCGTGGTGCCGGTCGTGGAGGACGCCGATGAGTGGGCCGGCCAGGACCTTGATCTTGTCGTGGACTACGCCGGCTTCGACACCACGCAGAAGGCGCTGACGGCGGTGCGCCGCGGCGGAACCGTGGTGCAGGTGGGGCTCGGCCGTCCGACCTTCACCGTCGCGACGCCGACGCTCCTGGGGCGTCGGCTGATCGGCTCGCTCGGCGGCACGGTGGAGGACATTGAGGAGGTCTTCGAGCTGCTGCTGAACAAGGACATCGAGCCGGCCTTCGAGGAGATCGCCTTCGGGCAGATCGGCGAGGGGCTTGAGCGGCTCAAGGCCAAGCGCGTCACGGGCCGGCTTGTGGCGCGCTTCGGCGACTGACGCAGGAGGCCGTGGAGGCGGTGAGCGCCCGCCGTCGGGCACGGGGCGGGCAACCTCCCGGGCGCGAACCGCACGCCACCCTCCCGCCGACTCGCCATCTCGCGACAAAATGGCCTCCCCGCGACAAAAAGTCGCGGAGAGGCCAGAAAGTCACGAGATCGCGAGGCGGGGGACGCCGGGGAGCGGCCACCGCGGGTGCGCGCAGGACCCGGCGAGAAACCGGGCTAGAACACCTCGGGCGGCGCCACGAACACCACGCGGAAGTGATCAAGGTGCTCGTCGGCGGCGCCGCGCACGTGACCGGCGGGCATGGCGGCGGTCTTGCGCAGGAACTCCACCATCTCCTCGGTGAGCACCTCACCCGGCAGGATGTTGGGGATGCCCGGCGGGTAGGCGGACAGCGCGTCGGCGGAGATGCGGCCCACGGCCTCCTCCCACGGCACCAGCTCGGTGGGGGAGAAGAACGCCTCCTGCAGGCGGCGCGCCCGCTTGGCCGGGCGCGGCAGGGCCGGCGCCGTGATGAGCGACTCGGGCACCTTCGGCAGTGCGTAGAGCGCCTCGATGAAGCGATCAACATCCAGCTCGGAGGTCGCGCCGATCATCAGCACAATGACGGCGTGCGTCGACAGCTCAATGACCACGCGGTGATCGCGCGTGAGCAGGTAGTGCGCCTCGGTGCCGGAGAGCCCGCCCGGGCGCATGTCGATGACCACCTTGAAGGGGTCCTGGCCCACGACGTCCTTGTACATCATGGCGTCGTCGGTGGCGTCGCGGAAGCGCCCGCGCTCGGCGATCTCGGCGCGCAGGCGCGCCACGGCGTCCAGCGTCTCCGGGATGACCACCGGCCCGTCCACGGCCATGCGGTGACGCGCCTCGTCAAGCGAGCCGAGCAGCAGCGCGGACGTGGAGGTGGAGGTGTAGGAGCGGTGCACACGATCCACGATGGACTCGAGCGCCTCCGCGAAGGGCCCGTGGCCAAGCATGAGCATGGCGGCCTGCGTCAGCGCGCCGGCGTTCTTGTGGGAGGAGGAGATCACCAGGTCGGCGCCGAGGCGCGCGGCGTTGGTGGGCAGGCCGGGCGCAAAGCCGAAGTGCGCGCCCCAGGCCTCGTCCACGATGAGCGGCTTGCCGTGCGCGTGGGCCACCTTGGCGATGCCCGCCACGTCGGAGACGGCGCCGAAGTAGGAGGGGGAGACGATCTGCACGGCGGCGACGCCCGGGTGCTCGGTCAGCATCTCGTCCACCTGCGCGGGCGTCACGCCGTGCGAGGAGCCAAGATCGCGATCCACGGAACCGAACACGAAGTGCGGCTCCAGGCCGGCGTGGATCATGCCGTCGATGACGGAGGAGTGCACGGAGCGCTGCAGTAGGGTCTCGCGACCCAGCGCGCGCGTGACCATCGTGGCGATGTGGTTGCCGGAGGAGGCGCCGTTGCCGAGGAACCACACGCGGGACGCGCCCCAGGCCTCGGCGGCCAGGCGCTGCGCGCGCTCGAGGGGCGTGCCCTCGGGCGGGGCGTCCATGGACCACGTGGCCTGGTTGATATCGGTGAAGAGGGTGGACTTGTCGCGGCGCAGCGTCCGCTCCGAGATGAGATCGGCGAGGCCCGGCGCGTTGGCCGCGCGGCCCTGGTGGGCGGGCACATCAAGGTGCATCCAGTCGATGTCGCCGAGCTGGCGCAGCTGAGTCGCGTAGGGTGTCGCGTCCTGCGTGTCGGCGGGGGAGGGGGTGTTCTCAGACATGCGCTCAACGCTATGGGGCGAACACGGTTCAGCGAAAGGGTTTTGGGGCATTTTCTTTACCGTCTGGACGGTAAAGGCGGGAATGCTCGACGGCGCGCGGACGGTTCTAGATCTGTCGGCCCGCCGCAGGCGGGCCGCCAGCGGGCGGCCCCGGCCGCCGTCGGGCATGAAAGCCCGCGTCAAAGGCGACGTCACAGCGCGCCCCGTGGGGG
>JALAHE010000217.1 GCA_022712075.1 Galactobacter sp. | reverse complement strand
CTCCGATCAAGCTGGCGCGCACCCTGCGCTCGCTGGGGGCCAAGTCCTCCATGGCGCTGCGCCCCGTCACGGCGCTGGAGCCCTACATCGACATGCTGCCGGAGCTCGACATGCTCCTGCTCATGACGGTGGAGCCCGGCTTCGGCGGGCAGGCCTTCCTCGACGTCGTCGTTCCCAAGATCCGCCGCGCCCGCGCGGCCATCGACGGCTCCGGCGCCGCAGTTGCCCTGCAGGTGGATGGCGGCGTGACGGCCGAGACGATCAAGATCGCCGCCGAGGCGGGGGCCGACACCTTCGTGGCGGGTTCCTCCGTGTACGGGGCGGACGACGTCGCGGCCGCCATCGCCGGGCTGCGCGCCGCCGCGACGTCCGCCTGAGCCCTCCCGGCCGGGTCGGTCACATCCGGTCACACTCGCTTCACGCGGATTTCGCTTGAGCCGTCAACGGTGCTTTCATGGAGGCACACACATCAACGTGCTCCGGGGTCGGTGAAATTCCGAACCGGCGGTGATAGTCCGCGACCCGCTCGCTCCACTCGCCTCGATGTAGGCGAAATGCGAATGGTTGAACCGGTGGAATTCCGGTACCGACAGTCAAAGTCTGGATGGGAGAAGCACGGATGGGGCCTATCGGGCCGCATCAGTCGTTGATGGTGCCCGTTTGTGGCACCCTCGCGTCCTGACGCGCACGATGTCCTTTACGTTCCCCCGGAGCCGCCGCTAGGTTTCGAGAGGAGAACAACATGGATTTCCTGCGGTGGCTCACTGACGCCTTCAACTCTTACTTCACCCTGCCGGGTGGCCAAACCTTGCTCGTTCGCGAGGTGATTGGCAACGTCTTCGGACTCGCGAGCGCCCTCGGAGGCATGCGTCGCAAGGTCTGGGCCTGGCCCGTCGGCATCATCGGCAATCTGCTCCTGCTCACGGTCTTCCTGAGCACCCTGCTCAACCCCGCCAGCGACGCGCCGAGCCTCTTGGGCCAGGCCGGCCGGCAGATCATGTTCATCGCGGTGTCGATCTACGGCTGGGTGCAGTGGAAGCGCGCGAAGAATGAGGGCGGGACGGCCGTGACGCCGCGCTGGGCCTCGTGGCCCACGCGCATCGGGCTCGTCGTCGCGATGCTGATCGGCACGGTCGCCCTCACGCCCTTGTTCCGTGCGCTTGGCTCCTACGATCCTGTGTGGGCCGACGCCTGGACCTTCGTCGGTTCCCTGCTGGCGACCTGGGGCATGGCCAAGGGCTGGACCGAGTGCTGGCTCATCTGGGTCGCGGTCGACGTCGTCGGCGTGCCGCTGCTCTTCAGCGCCGGCTACTACGCCACGGCCTTCATGTACCTCTTCTACGGCTGCTTCACGGTGATCGGTTTCATCGTGTGGGCCCGCGCCAACAAGCACGACAAGCCCTCCGTGGAGACCAGGCACCTGGATCCCACGCTGGGCCCCGGCAACGCGGCCTGAGGCCATGAACCTGGCCACCCAGGCCCCCTGGGCCGGGGCTCTCGCCGAGGCGGAGGCGCAAGCGCTGCGCGGCACGAGGGGCGCCAACCCGCTCGTGGGCGCCGTGGTGTTTGCCCCCGGCAGCGAGCTCGTCGCCGCCGGCTGCCACCGGGGCGCTGGACATCCCCACGCCGAGGTCGAGGCGCTGGCCGCGCTCCCACCGCACTGGCGCGCACGGGCCGCTGATCTCACGCTCGTGGTCACCCTCGAGCCGTGCCGGCTCAGCGGCCGGACGGGTCCGTGCGTGCGGGCTGTCCTCGACGCCGGGATCGGTCGCGTGGTCTATGCGGCCCCCGACCCCACCCCCCACGCCGGCGGAGGGCGCGAGCTCGCAGCGGCGGGAGTCGAGGTGCACGCCGACGCCGATCCCGCCTCCGCCGGGCGCCTCAACGCGCGGTGGGAGCTGGCCAGGGTGGCCGGACGGCCCTTCGTCACGGCCCACCTGGCCCAGAGCCTCGACGCCAAGGTCGCCGACGCCCAGGGGAGGGGGCGCTGGATCACCTCGCCGCAGGCCCGCGAGCATTCGCACGCCGTGCGGGCGCGCGTGGGGGCCATCGTCGTGGGCACCGGGACGGTGCTCGCCGACGACCCGGCCCTCACGGTCCGGCTTCCCGGCGAGCCGGAACGCGAGCTGCCGGTCATCGTGGCCGGCGCCTCGCCGCTGCCGTCCACTCACCGGCTCGCCGCCCGCGCGGCGGCCGGCGGCGCCGTCGTGCGGGTGCCCGACCACGATCCGCTGTCCCTGCTCACGGCGAGCGGGGCGGATCACGTCCTGCTCGAGGGCGGCCCGACCCTCCTCTCGGCGTTCATCGACGCCGATCTGGGGGACGAGCTGTACCTCTACGTCGCCCCCGTGTTCCTCGGCCAGGGCGCTGACGCGACGGGGGCCTTGGCCGCCCGTCCCGTCCACGATCCGGTGCGCTGGATTCCTGATCCGGCCGGGCATGAGCCCCAGCGGCTCGGGCCCGACCTCTTGCTCCATCTGAGCCCCGCCGCCTGAGCCCGGCTCTTCCGGCAACCCCTTCATCACCCTCGTTCAGCGACGCGCATCGACGCGGCGCCATCCCCGCGCACCCTCGTGCGGCCTCGGGGAAGGAAAGGACTTCTCATGTTTACCGGCATCATCGAGG
>JALAHE010000216.1 GCA_022712075.1 Galactobacter sp. | reverse complement strand
CCTTCGGATCGAGGGACTCGCGCAGGGATTCGCCCAGGAGGGTGAAGCCGAGCGCCGTGATGGCGATGCAGATGCCGGGCAGGAACGCGAGCTGCGGCGCCGAGGACAGGAAGTTCTGCGCCACCGTGAGCATGCGCCCCCACTCGGCCGTCTGCGGCACGCCGCCGCCGAGGCCGAGGAAGGAGAGCGCCGCGGCGTCGATCACGGCCGTGGCCAGCGCCAGGGTGGCCTGGACGATGACCGGGCCCGTGGCGTTGGGCAGCAGGTGGCTCATGGTGATCTTGGAGCGCGAGAGCCCCAGGGTCTGCGCCGCGAGCACGTAGTCCGCGCCGCGCTGCTGCAGCATCGATGAGCGCAGCAGGCGGGCGAAGACCGGGATCTGCGCGGCGCCGATGGCGATCATGATGGCAAACGGCGTCTGCCCCGCGATGGCCGCGATGGACACCGCCATGAGCAGGTTCGGCACGGAGAGCAGGATGTCCACGACGCGCATGATGACGGTGTCCACCCAGCCGCCGAAGCCGCCGGCGAGGGCGCCGAGCAGCATGCCGCCGAGCAGGCCGATGCACGTGGAGATCACGCCCACCAGCAGCGAGGAGCGAGCGCCCCAGATCAGCTTGGACAGGACGTCGCCGCCGAAGTTGTCAAGGCCCAGCGGGTAGCCGGGGGTGCCGATCCCGGGGATGTCGGTGGGCGTCACGAGCTTGCGGCCAGGCGTCGCCTCGCCGCCGTACGGGGCGATCCACGGCGCCAGCAGCGCCACGATGATGAACAGCGCGATGATGATGGCGCCCACGATGGCCATGGGGCTGCGGCGCATGCGCTGGAAGGCCTCGCCCCACAGCGACGTGCCGCGGTCCGCGTGGCGGGTGTCGCCCTTGTCGGCCTTGGCCGCCTCGGCTGCCTTGGCGTCCTGCTCGGCCTCGCTCGCGGGCGGACCGGTGAGGACCACCGCGTCGATCGCGCGGTCGGCGGCCGGCGGCAGCGGCTCGGGCAGCTGGTTCGGATCCGGAATGTTCGCGCTCACTTCACACGCACCCTCGGGTCGATGACGCCGTAGAGGAGATCCACGACCAGGTTGATCACCGCGTAGATGAGCGCGATGAAGATGATGTAGGCCTGCAGCACCGGGTAGTCGGCGTTGGTGATGGCCTGGGCGATGCCGTAGCCGACGCCCTGGAAGGCGAACACGGTCTCCGTCAGCACGGCGCCCGCAAAGAGCAGGCCGAGCTGCAGGCCAACGGTGGTGGCCACGGGAAGCATCGCGTTGCGCAGGATGAAGCGGTTGCGCAGGATCTTGTTGTTCATGCCCTTGGCCTTGGCCGTGCGCACGTAGTCCGCGCCCTGCACCTCGAGCACCGCGGCGCGCGTGATGCGAGTGATGATGGCCAGCGGGATGGAACCGAGCGCAATGCCGGGCAGGATCAGGTGCTTGAAGGCGTCCCAGGCGGCGTCGAATTCGCCGGTGATGAGGCCGTCAAACACGTAGAAGTTCGTGTAGTGCGTGGCGTCGAGGCGGATGTCCTGCCGCCCGTCGGTGGGCAGCCAGCCCAGCTCCACGGCAAAGATCCACTTGAGGATGAAGGCCAGGAAGAACACGGGGATGACCACGCCGAGCAGCGAGAGGATCACCGAGGTGTTGTCCTGCCACTTGCCGTAGTGGCGGGCCGCCCAGTAACCCAGCGGGATGCCGATGAGCACGGCGAAGAGGATGGCAAAGAGGGCCAGCTCGGCGGTGGCCGGGAACTGGTCGGCGAACTGGGCCAGCACCGGACGCTGGCTCTGCGTCGAGTTGCCGAAGTCGCCCACCATGACCTTGGAGATGTACGTGAAGTACTGCTCCCAGAGGGGGCGGTCGAAGCCGTAGGCCTTGTTGATGGCCTCGATGGCTTCCGGGGTGGCGCGCTCGCCAAGCATGGCGGTAGCCGGGCCCCCGGGCAGCGCGCGAACCCACATGAACAGGAGGAGGGAGAGCCCGACCAGGGTGAGGACGAGCAATCCCAATCGCTTAGCGATGAATCTGAGCACGGTGACCCTTCACTGAGTCAGAGGAACGAGGCGGGGTGCCCGCGCCCAAAAAGCGCGGGCACCCCGAACACGTTGTCCTGGTGTTACTTGGACAGCTTGATCATGTTGTAGACCTCGTCCTGAACCGGGGAGGCCGGGTACTCGGTCACGCGGGAGTTGAACGCCAGCGTCGGGACCGGGTGCGCCAGCGGCACGGCCGGGACGACCTCGGAGATCTGCTTGTTGATCTCCTCGTACTTCTTGGTCTGGGCCGCCTCGTCGCTCATCTGGCGGGCATCCTCGAGGTTCTTGAACAGGGACTCGTCCTTGAAACCGAACTCGGGCTTCTCACCGTTGAAGAAGACGCCAACGAAGTTGTCGGGGTCGTTGTAGTCACCGGTCCAGCCGAGCAGGTGCAGGCCGTGCTTGTCGTTGCCCTGGACGTAGGAGGTGTACTCGGTCCACTTCATAGGCTTGGGCTCCACCTTGATGCCCACCTCGGCCAGCTGCTGCGAGATGTTGGTGAAGGTGTCGGCCGGGGTCGGCATGTACGGGCGGGAGACGTCCGTGGGGTAGTAGAAGGTGGTCGTGAACCCGTCGGGGTAGCCGGCCTCCTTCAGCAGCTCCTTGGCCTTGTCCTGGTTGTACTCGTACTTCTCGACGTTCTCGGTGTAGCCGCGCACGGAGGACGGGATGAACTCGATCGCAGACTTGGTGCCCTCGGGCATCACCTGCTTGATCATCTGGTCCTTGTCGATCGCGTAGGAGATGGCCTGGCGCACGCGGACGTCGGAGAGCTCCTTCTCGGCGGAGTTGATGCCGAGGTAGAGCACGTTGAACGCGTCGCGGTTGATCAGGGTGTAGCCGGCGTCCTTCAGGGACTTGAGGTCGGCCGGGCCCACGAGGTCGTAGCCGTCGACATTGCCGGCCTCGAGGGCCTGCTTGCGGGCGGGGGCATCGGCGATGACGCGGAAGATGATCTTCTGCACCTGGCCCTGCTCGCCCCAGTAGTCCTTGTTCGCCTCGAGGGTGATGTGGTCGCCGTTCTTCCACTCAACGAAGGAGAACGGGCCGGTGCCCACGGGGTGGCCCAGGGCGTACTCGGAGAGCTTCGGGGCGTCGGCGGAGCCGGAGGTCTCGTCGGCCTTGTACTTCTCCATGGCCGTGGGCGACTGCATCGCGAAGGCCGGGAGGGACAGGGCGGAGATGAAGCCAACCCACGGGCGGGTCAGGGTGACGGTCGCCGAGGTGGCGCTGTCGGCCTTGCAGGACTTGTAGACGGCCTTGTCGGTGTCCTTGTCCGCGTAGCCCTGGAAGAGGCTCTTGTAGTAGTAGCCAACACCCTCGGACTGCTGGATGCCCTTGAAGTTGTACCAGCGGTCGAAGTTCTTGCAGACGGCCTCGGCGTCGAACGCCGTGCCGTCCTGGAACTTCACGCCCTCCTGGAGGGCGAACTTGTAGGTGGTGCCATCGGCGGAGGGCTCCCAGGACTTGGCCAGGAGCGGGGCCGGGTCGGCCGTGCCGGGCTTGGTGCCCACAAGGCCCTCGAAGATCTGGCGCGAGACGCGGAACGACTCGCCGTCGGAGGCGAACGCCGGGTCGAGCGACTTGGGGTCGGACGACGAGGCGAAGGTGAACGTGGAATCGACGGCGGCGGCGCCACCGCTCGAGGATCCGGTGCTACCCGCACTGCTGCTTGCTCCGTCGTCGGCGCGCTGCGAGGCGCAACCGGTCAGAAGCAGGGCGGACACGGCCACAGTGGCGGCGGCGGCCTTCAGGCCGCGACGCGAGCCGAAGCTGGTCATGTTTCCTCCAGGGTTGGGTGGGTGCGAAGCCGGCACACAGCGAACTGTGAGCGGCGCCACAGAATGACGTGACGCAGAGCCTACCGCACGGTCAGTTACCGATTGATGTCGAATCGGAGACGAAATCCGCTGGATGCATCATCGGACGCCGCCGCGCCGCGCAATTCGCTTGTTTAGGCCGGATTTTGCGCGCCATTTCGCAGCAGGGAGGGGATGCACGACGGCGCGTGGGGACCGGGTGCCGAGGCCTCGCCTCGGGCGCGTCGGCCGGGATGGCCGCGTCTGGGAGGGCGTTTAGCCCCAGCCGGCCAGGCGCAGGAGGGCGGCGGCCACCGCGCCGGAGAGCACGACCACGAGGAACGGTGCGCGCAGGAGGAGCGCCACCGCCGCCGCGGCCAGCGCACCGAGCCGGGCGTCAAGGACCACGGAGGAGCCGGAGACGAACGCGTTCGTCACCGTGAGCGAGGCCAGCAGGCCGATCGTGAGGCAGCCGGCCACCCGGAGCGCGCGCTCGGACTCGAGCCAGCGCCGGGGAATGAGGTAGCCGGCGAGCTTGGTCGCGTAGGCCACGGCCGCCGCGATGAGGACCCACCACCACAGGCTCATGCCTGACCCCGCTTCCAGATGCGCGGCGTGCCGCCGCGGCCCGGCTCGGGCACCCACAGCCCCCACGCCGCTGCCACCACGGCCGCCACCAGGATGGGCAGGCCGGCGGGCAGGAGGGGAGCCGCCAGCGCCGTCACGAGGCCCGCGACCACGGCCAGCGCCCAGGGCTCGCGGCCCTTGAGCCGGGGCCAGAGCAAGCCAAGGAAGGCGGCCACGGCCGCGCCGTCGAGCCCCCAGGCCTTGGGGTCCCCCATGGCCTGTCCTGCCAGCGCGCCGACCACCGAGAAGAGATTCCAGAGCAGCCAGACGCCGCCGCCGGTCAGCCAGAAGGCGAGCTTGCGTTCGCGAGGTTCGTCCTGCGAGAGCGCCAGCGCCGCCGATTCGTCGATCGTCAGCTGGGCCGCGAGGGGCGTGAGGCCCGGGCGCACGAGCGCGTTGATCTGCATGCCGTAGACGGCATTTCTCACACCAAGCAGCGCGCTCGCGCCGAACGCGGCGACACCGCCGCCGCCCCCGGCCAGGACCCCGATGAAGGCGAACTGCGAGCCGCCCGTGAACATCAGCGCGGAGAGCGCCACGACCTGCCACAGGTTGAGCCCGGCCGCCACGCCGAGCGCGCCGAAGGAGATGCCGTACAGCCCGGTCGCCACGGAGAGGCCAAGGCTCTGGGAAACAACGGGGCTGCGGCGACTCACCCGTCCAGCATGCCGGGAAGTGGCGCGGACCCCCAAGTCCTGTGTCGGCGCGACGGCGTCCAACGCCGTCCGGCCGAACCTGTCCGGCTGGTGGGCAGCGCTGCCGCCCAGCGTTGGCTCAGGCGCGCGCGGCGGCCTCGGCCAGCTGCGCGCGCAGTTGGGCCGGCACGTTGCTCGTGAGCTCCCCCACCCCGAGACCGATCAGGTACTGCGCGTCCTCCACGCTGTCCACGGTCCAGATGCGCGCTGTGGCACGCGAGAACCAGAGCCGCGCGCCGGCCTCCTGGGCACGGATCAGGTCAACACCCGGGCCCGCGATGCCAGCGTCGCCGCGCAGGAGGCGCCAGGCCGCCCCGGCAAAGAGCCGCTCGGGCTCGCTGCGCGGCCGGAAGTCGGGGTGCTGCGCGGAGAAGGCCTCGCGCATCCAGTCCACGTCCACCTCCTCGATGAGCTGGCACACGCCCTCGCGCGGCACCAGCGCGAGGAGGCGATCCACGGCGTTTGGCTCGAAGCTCATGAAGGAGACCGTGAGGTTTCCCAGCCGGCGCGTGGCCGGGTCGAAGCCCAGTTCCTCGAGCGTCGCGAGCACGGCGGCCTCCAGCCGCGGGTCGTCGCCGTCCTGGTGCTTCGTCTCCACTGCAAGCTCCAGCTCGCGCCCGGCCCGCGCGGCGATCTGCACGAGCTCGGCCAGGGTGCAAAACTGTTCCTCACGCGTGCCGAAGGCCGACGGGATCTCGACGCCCTTCCACGAGCTGTAGTCGAAGGCCCGCAGCTGCTCCAGGGTGAGCTCGCGGACGGAGCCCGCGCCGTTGCTCGTGCGCCCGAGCGTGTCGTCGTGGTGGCAGACGACCACGCCGTCCGCGCTCAGGTGCACGTCGGTTTCAATGCCGTCGGCGCCGTCGAGCAGCGCCTGTTCGAAGGCGGCCCTGGTGTTTTCGGCGTAGCTGGCGGAGGAGCCCCGGTGGGCAAAGATGCGCGGCATGGCCCCACGGTAGCCCCGCTTCCCGAACGCGTGGTGAACGCCGGGCACCTGCCCGGCCACGCGTCGTCGTGCACCGGGCCGCCCTGCGGCAGGATGGGCCCATGAGCACCCTTCCAGCCCTCGGCGGCGGCAGCGCCGCCGATCAGGAACGCCGCGCCGCCCTCCGGCGCATGAAGGCCATCGCGACCGGCCTGCTGATCGTCCTGGCGATCGTCTTTGTCGTCGCGTTCGCCCTGCAGGAGCGCTACCCGTGGCTCGCCTATGTCCGCGCGGCGGCCGAGGGCGGCATGGTCGGCGCCCTCGCCGATTGGTTCGCGGTGACGGCGCTGTTCAGGCGCCCGCTCGGCCTGCCCATCCCTCACACCGCGCTCATCCCGCGCAAGAAGGACCAGATCGGCGAGAGCCTCGGCGACTTCGTGGAGGAGAACTTCCTCTCCGACGAGGTGCTGGTCTCCAAGCTCGCCTCGATCCAGGTGGCGGCCAAGGCCGGCGCTTGGCTCGCGGTGCCGGCCAACGCGAGCTTCGCGGCCGGCGAGGGCGCCGTGCTGCTGCGCGGCGTGCTCGATGTGGTCTCGGACGAGGACGTGCAGCGCGTGGCCGAGCAGCTCGTGCGCAAGCACATGCTCGAACCGGAATGGTCGGGAACCCTCGGGCTGCTGCTCCAGCGGCTCGTCGAGGACGGCCATCACCGCGGCGCGGTCGACGTGCTCGCCGATCGCGCACTGGCCTGGGCCAACGAGCACCCCGAGCGGATCACGGAGATCGTGTCCGACCGCTCGCCGTCCTGGCTGCCCTCGGCCGTGCAGCGACTCATCGGCGAGCGGCTGCACCGCGAGCTCACCGGCTTCCTCGGGGCGGTCCGCGCCGATCCGCAGCACGCCGCGCGGCGCTCCCTGGACGAATGGCTCGCCGGGCTCGCGCAGGACATGCAGAGCAAGCCGGAGACCATCGAGGCCGTCGAGCGCGTCAAGCGCTCCTTCATCGAGGACCCGCGCCTGCGCCAGGTGGCCCTCGACAGCTGGAACCGCCTCAAGGACTCGCTGAGCGAGGCAGCGGAGGATCCCGCCTCCGAGCTGCGCGTGGCCTTCGAATCGGGCCTTCGAGACCTCGGCACGCGCCTGGCCTCCGGCGATCCACTCGCCGACAAGGTGGACGGCTGGCTGCGCGACGCCGCCGGCTACGTGGTGAAGAACTACCGCCACCGCGCCACCGAGCTCATCACCGACACCGTGGCGAGCTGGGACGGCGAGGAGGCCTCCGAGCGCATCGCGCTCATGGTGGGCCGCGATCTGCAGTTCATCCGCCTCAACGGCACCGTGGTCGGCTCGCTCGCTGGCCTCGCGATCTTCGCGATCGCTCACGCGCTGCTCGGGGGCTGAGCGCCGCCGGGCGCGCCCATCCGAACGCCACACAGAACGACGGCGCCGGCCCACCGTGAGGCGGGCCGGCGCCGTCTGGCGTTGGGTGGGCGAGTGGGGGCTAGGAGGCCCGGCGCCCGCGCTCGGCCTCGATGGCGCGCTCGACGTCGCCCGCGGCGTCCCGCTCGGCCGCGATGAGCGCCTTGAGCTCGGCCTTGCCCGTGGGGGCGGCCGCCACGGCGGCGCCCAGTTCGCGCGCGTCCAGGGTTGCGAGGGAGGCGAAGGCCTGCCGCGTCGAGGTCACCACGCGGCGCCCCAGCACGCGCGAGGACACCCCGCCCACGGCGGCGCCGATGCCGAAGGGCAGGGCCCGGCCCACGGCCCCCGCCGCCTGCGAGGCGGCGAAGTGGCGCAGGAAGCGCGACTGGATCTCCTGACCCACCATGGACCAGGTGCCGCCTTTGCCACCGAGGGTGGAGACGGCGGCGCCCCACGGCCCCTTGGAGCCGCTCGCAAACTGTTCGGAGACCCCGGCGAGCAGGCCGGCCGCCTCGTCGCCGAGGATGACGGCCATGACGAGCGTCTTAGCCTGCTCCGGATCCTTGACGGCCACGCCGTGCAGCTCGGCCACGGTCTGCGCGTAGAGCGCGCTGGCCTCGAGAAAGGCGACCGTCACGCCGGCGGAGACGCCGAGCGAGGCGACCGTGCCGAGGCCCGGCACCACGGCCGTGGCGCCGCCCGCGGCGCCCGTGCCCGTGACGGTGCGCAGGTAGTCGCGCTCGGCGATCGCGATGAGCTGCTCGGCGGTGGCCTGCGGACGCTTCGCCTTGAGGCGCTTCACGTACGCCAGCACGAGGGGGCGCTGCACCCCCAGGACGCGCAGCATGGCGGCCTGCACGCCCTTGGCCGGGCGACCGTCCTCGCCGCTCACCTGGCGGCCCAGGGCCACCTTCGTCTCTTGCGGCAGGATGCCGCCGCTGCGCTTCTTCTTGCTCATGGTGAGCCAAGCGTAGGACACGCTCCTGGGCGCCGGCCCCGCTCAGGCGCGCCCGCCGGGCGGTTCAGCCCAGGGCACAGCCGGGTGCCGCGTCGGGCCCCCTCACGCCCGCCGGCAGCGCCCCGGGCGATCAGGCCGGCAGGTAGTGGCTCAGGAAGGTCCCGACGTCGCGGATCTCGTCCGCGCCGATGCCGTGCCCCATGCCGGGGTAGCTGCGTGCCGTGAGCGCCGTGTGTTCCTCGAGCCATTCCCCCGCCCGTTCCTGGGCGTCTGGGTTGATGACAAACTCGCCGGGGTCCCTGCCCCAGAAGAAGGGGACGCGCGGGGCGTCGTCGTTCCCCAGGTCAAGCAAGGGCTGATCCACCACAAAGCCGGAGAGCCCCACGGCGCAGCGGTAGGCCCGCGGGCGCAAGCGCAGCAGCGTGGTCACCATGGCCATGCCCTGCGAGTGCCCCAGGAGGGACACCGAGGCGAAGGTGGGGGCCAGCCGGTCCTGCAGGGCAAGCACTGAACTGGCGGCCTCAATGACCCGCGAGAGGTCCGGACGCAGGCCCCAATCCAGGAGGAACCAGCCGAACTGGTCATCATCCATCTCGAAGGGGCCACGCACGGCCACGCCGGTCGCGTTGGCGGGGAGCGCGTCGAAGAGTGGCGTGACGGCGGCGGTGTCGGAACCGTAGCCGTGCAACATGAGGACGAGGTCGGTCCCTGCCGCGTCCTCGAGCGGGCGCGAGGTGACGAGGTCCTCGGGCGTCACGGGCTCAGACGGTCAGGCTCAGCCAGACGAGGCGGTTGCTGGTCCCCGCCCGCTGGACGGCGTCGAGGGAGCCGGAGGAGCCGGCATGCAGCGAGGCGCTCGGCAGGACGTAGTCGGCGCGCACGCCGATGCCCTCGGCGTCCACGCGGCTGGCCTCGGCCCCGGCCTGGAGCTTGGCCATGGCGGTGCCCCACCAGGTGCTGCCGAGCTCGGAGAGGCTCTCCGCCACGGGATCCGAGAGCACGGTGCCATCCAGGAGCCCACCCTTGGCGCTCGAGGCCGCCTCCTGCCCCAGGGAGCCGGCCACGATGGCGCGGGACCCGGCGGGGAGGGCGCCCTCGCGGCCCTTGTCATCCGCCACGGAGGCAAGTTCGGCCGAGCCGGAGATGTAGCCGTGCAGGAAGCGCAGCTGATCCGCGCGGCGGAGGGAGTCGGCCGGCGAACTGCCGTTGGTGGTGGCGGTGGCCACGACGTGCACCGTCTGGTCGTCGACGCGGATGGGCAGGTCCCACACGCTTGTCGACTGCAGCGGGATGCTCGCGCCGGCCACCGACCCCAGGCCGGACTCACCGAGCTGGTTGCCCGGCAGGTCCTTCCACAGCATCGAGTTGAAGGTGCGCACGTTGGCGGCGTCGATGGGTCGCGTGGAGAAGACGAGGAGGGAGCCCTGGCCGGCAAAGTCGCCGTCGCCGTACGCGTCCCCGGCGCCGCCCACCACGCCGTCGCCGTCCAGGTCGGTGCCGGAGGGCTGGCCCACGTTGGTCTGGGCCGCGTAGCTGTAGTCGTAGCGAATGGCGGCGCTGTTGCCGCGATCCACCGCGAAGTAGTCGTCCCGCAGGCTCGCGACGACGTCACCGTCCGCGTCAACATCAACGCCGGTGACCACCAAGACGTCGGGGCGCTCGCTCTGCACCGCGCCCGCCAGCTCGATCGCCTGGGCGTCGTTGCGGGAGGCGAGGTCGGCGGCGAGGTTTCCTTCGGCGTCCCTGCTCAGGTCTGCCTGCACCGTGGCCACGGTGAGGGACGCGTTGGCGCCCCCGTCCCTAGCGGCGTCGGCGACCAAATCGAGCGGCCCGGCCGCGGCGGGCGTGGCCCAAGCTGCGGCGGGGGTGCCAAGCATCGCCAGGGCGGCGAGGGCGGCAACAGCCGCGGCACGGACTCGATTCATGAACTCCACAGTAGGGATTTGGCTGGCGCCCGCAAGACCCCCCGTCGAAGAGCTGTGAATCACGTCACACCGTGAGGGGAAGCGCTTTCGTGAGCAAGGCCAACAAACTCCCTGAAAACAATGCGAAGTGCCCCTTTATATCGTTTTGATGGACAAAACCGGCAGGCGAAAGTGCACAGTAGACCGATACCCAACCGAGACCCCTCTGTGACCTTCCTGGGCCCGCCCGACGCCCCGTCGTCCGGCATTGAACAATGCCAAATCCGCGGAAATCCGGGCTCAAACGGCGCCTCAGGCGTGCAGCTCGCCCTCCGCCTCGCGCTCCCCCGGCGGCTCCAACTGGAACGTGGCATGGTCGAAGCAGACCTCGAAGTGCTCCGCCGCGCAGGTGCGCAGCCGCTCGAGGATCTCGACCGCCCCGCCGTCCGTGAAGGCCGCCTCTTCCACGACAACGTGCGCCGTCAGGACCGCCGTGGTCGAGGAGAGCCGGGAGACGTGAAGATCGTGCACCGCCAGCACGCGCGGCACCTCCTCGAGGTGCTCGCGCAGT
>JALAHE010000215.1 GCA_022712075.1 Galactobacter sp. | reverse complement strand
TGGCCTCCCGCCGCCTCTACGAGGCCAAGGACGCCTTCCGCGCCAAGTGGTTTGCCGCCCACCTCGACCTGGTCAGCGCCGAACCCGAGTGCATGGCGGCCATGGCCCTCGCCCCTCACGCCTTCGGGCGCTCCGCCGGAGGCGCCAAGTCCCGCGAGTTCTGGGCCCACGTGGAGGGCTGTTCCTTCTGCGGGCCCCGCGTAAGCCACGCCCAGTCCGCCTCGCAGCGGCTCGTGGTGCAGTGGCCGGTGGCCTTCGGCGCCTTCGCGATCGCGGAGCCCGGCGGCCTCGTGTTGCAGGCGCTCGGCTGGGGCGCCGGCGCCGGCGTCTCGCACGTGCCTGGGCTTGTGGTCGGGGGTCTGCTCACGGTGCCCGTGGCGGCCAAGGTGGGCGCAGGAGCGCTCGCCGTGGTGGTGGCGGGCACGGCCATCGTGGCCGGAACCGTGTTGAACTCGAAGGACCCGGGACCGACCGCCTCGATGCCGGGGCGCGGAGCGGAGTCCGGGATCAGCGCCCCGGCCTCGCCGGGCGGCCAGGGGCAGGGCGAGGGCGGTCTCGAGCCCGCCACCGCCTCGCCCGGATCCACGCAGTCCGCGGGCGAGTGGGGCCTCATCGGCACGACGACGGTCGGCGGCCTGGGTGCCGGAGGCCTGGGCCCCGCTGGGCCCGGGAACCCTGGCGGGCTCGGCGGAGCGGGCGACGACGCCAACGGGAACGCGGACGACAACGCGAGCGCCGGCGACTCCGGGGCCACTGGCGGTTCCACCGCCGGCCCCGGCGGGACGCCCGGAGCGGGCGGACCGGGATCCACCCAGGGAACCGGCCAGGGCACCCAGGCGCCGCCGACCACCTCACCCGACCCCGCGACGTCGGGCGGGAATTCCGATAACGGCGCCGACTCCAGCGGCGCCCCGTCCGTGCCGCCCACGTCGCAGCGCCCCGTGCCCACCGAGACGACGCCCACCACGGCGTCGCCCACGGAATCGACCCCGCCGACGGGGCGTCAGCCCTGCGACTGGGCGCCGAATGTGGCGTGCTACGCACAGTGACCCGGCGGTGCGACGCCTAGGCTTGACGCATGATTTTCATCGTTGTGAAGTACCAGGTCCTCCCCGAGCACGCGGAGGGCTTCATCGAGGCGACCCGCGCGTTCACGGAGGCCACGCGCGCCGAGCCCGGCAACATCTTCTTCGAGTGGTCTCGCTCCGTGGAGGACCCGAACGAGTTTGTGCTCGTGGAGGCCTTCCAGGATGACGCGGGCGCCGCGCACGTGACCTCCGAGCACTTCGCCGCCGGCCTGGCGTCGATGCGCCCGCTGCTCGCCGCGACCCCCAAGATCGTCTCCCGCCTCGTGGACGGCGCCGGGTGGGAGCCCATGGGCGAGCTCGTCATCGACTGAGCATGGCGTTCGATCCCCTGGCCAGGCTGCGTCGCACGCTGCACCTCACCTTCGGTGGCAGCGAGGCGGTGCCGGCGTGGCAGTACGAGCTGGAGCAGGGCGAGGACGGCGGGTTTTTTGCGCCGCACTCGGCCGTCTGGAGCGTGCACGGCGGGATGACGCCCATCGCCGCCGGGGTGCGGGCGCTGCTGGTGCAGGCCCTGCATCCCGGGGCGCTGGCCGGGGTGGCGGAACACTCGAACTACGAGCGCGACGCCCTCGGTCGACTCGCCGGGACGATCCGCTGGATCTTCACGGTCACCTACGGCTCCACCGACGCCGCGCGGCGCGCGTGCGAGCACGTGCGCAAGCTGCACGTGCCGGTGCGCGGCCACTACGCCGGCGCTGACGGCGAGCCCACCTACTACTCCGCGAACTCGCCGCACCTGGGCCTGTGGGTGCACTGCGCCTTCGCCGACGCGTTCCTGCGCGCCTACGAGGAGCACCGCGGTCCGGTCCCCGTGCCGCCGGATGCCCTGCCCGGCGAGAGCGGCGCCGACGCCTATGTGCGCGAGTGGGCCGTGGCCGGGGAGCTCATGGGCGTGAAAGATCCGCCGCGTTCCGAGGCCGCGCTGCGGGCCGCCCTGGCCGGCTTCGACGAGCGCGGCGAGCTGCGCTGCGACGAGCGCACCCTGCGCGTGGTCGGCTTCATCCGGCGCCCTCCCCTGGACCCCTCGCTGCGCTCCGGGTACGCGCTGCTCTTCCGCGGGGCCGTCGACTCCCTGTCGCCGCGCTGGCGCGAGCTGCTGGGGCTGCGCGCTTCCGGGTTCTCCTTGCCGCGCGTGCCGGGGGCTCTGCGGCCGGCGCGGGCCTCCGCGGCGCAGCCCGCCGGGCCCGCGGCCTCCACTGCTTCCCCTGCCCGACGTCGCGTGGAGACCCCGTGGGTGGGTCGTCTCGGCGCTGGCCTCGTCTTGCGCCTCGCGGGCGCGACGCTCGTGAAGGTCGGCCCGGCCGAGCTCTCCGCGCGGGCGCGCATGAAGCGGGTCGGAGCCCACGGAATGTGAGCGCCGGGGGCGGCACGCGCCGAACCCGGCCTCGCGCCGTCGCGCGCCGCACCCGGCCCTCCGCCGTCGCGCCCCGACTGCCCCGCGCCGCTAGGCTCGGCGCATGGATCTTGCCGCGATCGCCGACCTCTGCCTGGCCCTGCCCGGCACCTCGGACGACGAACCCTTCGGGCCCGGCACCACCGTGTTCCGCGTGGACGCGGGCCCGGGGAAGCCTGGCAAGCTCTTCGCGCTCATGAACGGCGGCACGGACGCGGGCGGTGCCACGCGCTTCAACTTGAAGTGCGATCCGGCGCTGGCGAAGGGCCTGCGCGAGCGCTTTCCCGAGGTGGTCCCCGGCTATCACATGAACAAGAAGCACTGGAATACCGTGCGGCTCGGCGGGGATGCCCCGAGCACGCTCAGCGCCCAGGAGCTCGCCGAACTGATCGAGGACTCCTACGACCTCGTGGTCTCCGGCCTGCCGCGCGCCCAGCAGGAGCGCCTGCGCTGGGTGGGGCTGGCGCAGCGCGGCTGAGCTGGCAGCCTCCGCCGAGCGAGCCGCAGCCTCGCACCAAAAAACATCCGGAAAACGACGGGAGATCGTCGGATAGACGATCTCCCGTCGTTTTCCGGATGCTGCGCGGCCGGGTCCCCCAAGAACCCGTCCCCGCCAGCGACAGCCGACAGCCGACAGCCGACAGCCAACCGGCGGCCGGCGCCTACCGCGTGCCGAAGCCGATCGCGCCGACCAGCAAGCCCACCGCGAGCATGACGAGCGAGACCACGAGCGCCCGCCACAGCACCTTCTTGTGGTGATCGCCGAGGTTCACGCCGGCGAGCGAGACGAGCAGCAGGATCGCCGGAACCAGCGGAGACTGCAGGTGCACGGGCTGACCCGTGATGGACGCGCGCGCCATGTCGACCGCCGGGATGCCGTAGTGCGCGGCCGTCTCGGAGAGCACGGGCAGGATGCCGAAGTAGAACGCGTCGTTGGACATGAGGAACGTCGCCGGGATGGAGATCAGGCCCGTGATGACGGCCATGAACGGCCCCCACGAGGCGGGGATGACGTCCACGAGCCACTGGCTCATCGCCTCGACCATGCCGGTCCCCGTGAGCACGCCCGTCAGCACGGCCGCGGCCATCACCATTGAAACCACCGCGATGATGGCGTCTGCGTGGGAGGCAAGCATCTTGGCCTGATCGCCGACCTTGGGGAAGTTCACGAGCAGCGCGATCGCCGAGCCCACCATGAACAGGTACGGCAGCGGCAGCTGGTCCATGACGAGCAGCACCATGATCACGAGCGTGAGGCCCAGGTTGAACCACAGCAGCTTGGGGCGCAGCGTGGGACGGTTCGGGTCAAGCGCCGTGGCGGTCAGCGAGCCGCCGGCGCCGTCGGCGTAATCGGCCTCGGCCGCGTCGCGGGAGGCGTCGCGCTTGAACACCGAGGAACCCACGTGCAGGCGGCTCGCGCGCTTGCCGGTGTCAGAGCCGGTCGCAGAGCCGGTGCCGGCCCCGGCGCCCACGAGCTCGCGCTCGCCGGCCTCGGCCGCGTCGGAACCGGTGGAGGCGTCACCCGGGGTGCCGAGGGGCTGGGAGGAGGCGCCCGACGTCGTGCGCTTGGCCTGAGTGCCCTCGGCACGGGAGCGGCGGGAACCGCCGGTCACGGCGGCATCGGCAACAAAGTCGGGGACGGCGCCGGAGCGGTCCCACTGCAGCGCGCCGGCCTTCTCAAGGCGGCGGCGCTCCATGCGACCCAGCTGCCAGGCGAAGGCGAGGACCACGACCATGCCGATCCCCAGCGAGGGGAGCATGGGGACAAAGATGTCGGACGCGTCGACGTGCAGGGCGGCGGCGGCGCGGGCGGTCGGTCCGCCCCACGGGACGATGTTCATGGTGCCGTTGGCGAGGCCGGCCACGCACGTGAGGACCACGGGGGAGAGCTGCATGCGCTGGTAGACCGGCAGCATCGCGGCCGTGACGATGATGAAGGTGGTGGAGCCGTCACCGTCAAGCGAGACCGCCGCGGCGAGCACCGCGGTGCCCATGACGACCTTCACCGGATCGCGCCCGGCGATCTTCAGGATGAACGTGACGAGCTTGTCGAACAGGCCGACGTCAACCATGAGACCGAAGTAGATGATCGCGAACATCAGCAGCGCCGCGGTGGAGGACATCGACTTCACCGCGTCCATCACCATGTCGCCGAGGCCGAGCCCCGCGCCGGCGAAGAGGCCGAAGACCGTGGGGACGATGATGAGCGCCAGCGGCGGGGTGAGGCGCTTGGTCATGATCAGCACCATGAAGACGGCGATCATGAGGAATCCGAGAAGAACCAGCATCGTTGGGGCTCCTTTGACTCGAAGGTGGGTGACGGACCTCACGAGGCTAGGACCCGGTGTGACCCGGGCCACGTCTTGTGCTCACGGCGCTCACGCGTGCGCAATCAGCGCATTCTTCTCTTTGTGCTCACGGGGTGCTCGCTGGGTGCTTCGGGGTGCGGCGGCCATAGGGTGAGGGGCATGGGGAAGGAATCGGTGAGGGTGCACGACGGCGCGCGGGCCGGTTCCGGGGCGCGCGCGAGCTTCACGGGGCGGCTGGTCCTGACGCAGCTGCTCGTGGTGCTCGGCGTGCTGGCGCTCGCCTTCGGCGCTGCCGCGTGGCTGCAACGCGGGACGGTGTGGCGGCAGGCCGAGGAGGAGGCGCTGCGCGTGGCGCGCGTCATCGCCGCAGACCCGACCGTCCGCGAGCGCGTGGCAGAGCAATCCGCCCGCGCGGTGCTGGACCCGGCGGCGCTGCGCAGCGGCCCCTTGCAGGCGGCCGCCGAGGCCTACCGCTCCAGCGCCGACCTGCTCTTTGTTGTCATGACCGACGAGCACGGGTTGCGGCTCACGCACCCCACCCCCGACCTCATCGGCAGCCGCGTCAGCACCGATCCGCAGGCCCTGGACGGGCACGAGGTGGTGCTGCAGGAGCGCGGAACCCTCGGTGACTCGGTGCGCGCCAAGGTGCCCGTGTACTCGCCCGAGGTGGACCCGGCCACGCTCCTCCCCGGCGAATCGGCCGAACCCGAGGTGGTCGGCGAGGTCAGCGTGGGCCTGTCGGTGAAGGATGTGAGCGCCGAGGCGGGCGCCGCGCTGTGGCCGCTGGCGGCGGTGGCGGCGCTCGCGCTGGCGCTGGCGGGGCTCGCGGCGTGGTGGCTCGCGCACCGCCTGCGCCGCGGCACCCTGGGGCTGGGCCCCGAGGAGATCTCGGCGCTGGCACGCAACCAGGAGGCGGTGCTGCACGGCGTGGCCGAGGGCGTCGTGGGCCTCGCCCCTGACGGCTCGGTGACCGTGATCAACGGGGCCGCGCGCGAGATGCTCGGTTCGGGCGAGGCCGGCGAGTGGCCGGAAGCCGTGCGGCGCGCGGTGGCCTCGGGCGCCGTCGGGCCGGTGCGCCTGCCCGTAGGCGGGCGCGTTCTGGTCCTGGCCCGGCGGCCAGTGGCCCTCGACGGGAGGGACCTCGGCTCCGTGCTGACCCTGCGCGATCTCACCGACATGGAGGACCTCGGCATGCGGCTGGAGGGCGTGGAGACCATGGCGCAGGCGCTGCGCGTGCAGCGCCACGAGTTCGCCAATCGCCTCCACACCTTGGGCGGCCTGCTGGCGGCGGGAGAGGTCGACGACGCCTCGGCGTACCTGCGCGGGATCACGGGCGCCGCGCCCGTGGGTGCGCACGTGCCGGGACTCGAGCTGGTCCCGGATAGCTACCTCGCCGCGTTCCTCGGGGCGAAGGCCGTGCAGGCGGACGAGCGCGGGGTGCAGCTGCGCGTGGGCGAGCGCAGCGATGTTCCGGGCTCCGTCGTGGCCGCCCAGGACGCCACGGCCGTGCTCGGGAACCTCGTCGACAACGCGATCCGCGCCGCTGCGGAAGGCACGGGTCCGGGCGGTGCAGGCACCGGCGGGCCGGCCGTTGCCGGCGCGGATCCGGGCGAGGACGGGGCGTGGGTGGAGGTCGACCTGCTCCAGGACGGTGACACGCTCCACCTTGCGGTGGTCGACTCGGGGCTCGGCGTCCCGGCTGGCCTCGACGTTTTTGCCGACGGGGTCACGACGGCGCAGCCGGATCCCAGCGGGCACGGGCTCGGGGTGGGGCTCGCGCTCGCTCGGCGGCTCGCCAGGCGGCGCGGGGGAGAGGTCTGGCTCGCGGACGCCGGCGGCGGCGTGGGCGAGGGCGGCGAGAGGCTGGGCGCGGTGTTCTGCGCCAAGCTGCCGCAGGTCATGGAGGAGCCGCCCGGGAGATCCCCCGGCGCGGCGCAGCACACCGCAACGCGGGAGGAACAGGCATGAACGCGCAAGGGGCAGGCGGCGACTTCACCGTGCTCGTGGTGGACGACGACTTCTACGTCGCCAAGCTGCACGCCAAGCACGTCGATGCCGTCCCGGGCTTCACGGCGCTCGAGCCCGAGCCGGATGGGCGGCGCGTGCTCGCCCGCGTGCAGGCGGAGGCCCCCGATCTGGTGCTGCTCGACGTGCACCTGCCCCACGTCTCCGGGCTCGACCTGCTGCGGAGCCTGGAGGTGGACGTCATGATGCTCTCCGCCGCGGCAGAGTCGGGGGCCGTGCGCACGGCGCTGCGCCGCGGGGCGCTCGCGTACCTGCTCAAGCCTTTCGACCCGGCGGTGCTCGGAGCCAAACTGCGTTCCTACGCGCGATATCGCCGGATTCTGGAGTCTGCCTCCGCGCTGGATCAGGCGACGATCGAGCGGGCCCAGCGGGTCATGTTCGGCGGGGACGAGGCGGTGTCAGCGGGCCCGGCCCCGACCGAGGCGTCAATCCTCGAGGCGGTCGCCGCCGCTCCCGGCGAGCTCACGGTCGTGGAGGTTGCAGAGAGCGTTGGCGTCTCCCGCGCCACGGCGCAGCGCTACCTCTCTGCCCTGGCCCGCGACGGCCGGATCCGCCTCGAGCTGCGCTACGGCCAGCGCGGCCGGCCCGAGCACCGCTACACGATGCCGTAGGCGCGGGGCGTAGGCGCCGTACGAGGCTTCGCTGCCGCCCCCGCCCGAGTCCGCCCCCCCGGCCCGCGC